>JBCBSY010000056.1:0-8252 GCA_039818925.1 Pseudomonadota bacterium
GACATATCGTTCGCGTCGAATTTTCGCCGAGAGGCCCGACGTGTTCGCATATCTACTACTCTCTATCTTTCCGGCTGCGCTGTTGATTGCGGCGGCCAATGATATCTACGAATTTAAGATCCCAAACTGGATTTCGATCCTGCTGATCACAGCCTATCCAGCCGCAGGACTCGCCGTCGGCGCGAGCCCGGAGGTGATGTTTGAGGGCGTGCTGATCGGTGCGGCTGCGTTAACAATCGGTTTCATTTTGTTCGCAACCAAGATTGTCGGCGGCGGCGACGCCAAGCTTCTCGCCGCGACCGCGCCCTGGCTTGGTCTCGGCAGCCTTGGCGTTTTTCTCTTCAATACAGCAATTTCAGGTCTGATTCTCGCGCTCATCATGGTGATGTTTCGCAAGCTTCCCATTCTGCCGGTTTATGCACACGCGCCTTGGCTCATTCGCCTTCATGAACGCAAGAAGGATTTGCCCTACGCAGTGGCGATCGCCTCCGGCGCACTTCTTAGCTTTTCACAAACGCCTTACTTCCAATTGGTGATTGGCGGTTAATAAAATCAGTTAACAGAGTTTTGAGGAGTTTCAATCACCATATGCTCGAAGCGTTCTGTGTATAGCGTAAAAGTCAGGCAGGATCGAAATGAACGTTAGTCGTATTGCAATACTTGGTGTCGCCCTGGTTGCTGGGGTTCTGGCGTTTTTTCTGATGCTTGGTCAGAACAATGATATCGCGCCGGTTCAGATCGTGGAGCCCGTGCGCGAGGAAACGGTTCGTGTTTTGATTTCCAGCCGTGATATTCAGCGCGGGGAGCGTTTGACACTGGAAGACACAAACTGGGTTGCCTGGCCGAAGAAGGCTGTGCAGCCGACATTCATCACTGATGAGAATTCCGAAGCGCGCGAAGAGCTTGAAAGCGCGGTCGCGCGTTCGCTGATTGTGAATGGCGAGCCAATCGTCAACGCAAAGGTTATTCGCGCCGGTTCATCTGGCCTGATGGCGGCGATCCTGTCGCCGGGCATGCGCGCCGTAACCATGCGTGTTTCGCCAGAGACGTCATCGGGCGGATTTATTCTTCCGGGCGACAAGGTTGATATCTTGTTTACAACCGGTCGCAGAGGCGGCGCCGCCCGCACGATTTTCGAAGACGTGCGCGTGCTCGCTGTGGACGCGTTGTTTTCCGAGAACACTGAAAGCGCGCATGTGCCAGGCGCCAACGTGACGCTGGAAATGGCGCCGACCGATGCGCAAACATTCACCGCCTCACGCGAGTCCGGAACCTTAAGCCTGGCGCTGCGAAGCATCTTCAAGCCTGAAAATGAAATGCAGGCGACTGAGCGGCGGTCGTCAAATGTGAGTGTGATTCGTTATGGGCGTTCATAATTCAACGATTGATCAGGGGATAGACATGACTTTCCTTGCAAAAGAAACGAACGCCGGACCTGGGCGCATCGCGAGCTTTCTGGCCGCGATGCTGATTGGACTCGTTGCGTTTGGCGCCACGTCGCCGGCATCGGCGCAGCGCGGCAATCAGCCTGTGCGCATCGATATGGGCGGCGAAAGCGCGGTATCAAAAAGCATTATTCTGCCGCTCAACAAGGCGGCGATTGTCGAGCTTCCGCATGCGGCGGCCGACGTTCTCGTTTCGCAGCCTTCGGTCGTCGACGCCGTAGTGCGTTCGCCGCGCCGGGTTTATCTGCTGGGGCTGGAGACAGGTCAGACAAATGCGTTCTTCTTTGATTCGCGCGGCCGTCAGATCCTGAATCTTGAAATTCAGGTTGAGCGGGACACAGACGCGCTCGACAATCTCTTCAGCCGGGTGATGCCGGAATCCAGAATAAAAGTCGAAGTGATCAACAACAACATTATTCTGCGCGGCATCGTGCAAACAGCGGCCGAAGTTGCGAACGCAACCGAACTTGCTGCGCGCTTTGTCGGCAATCCCGATTTCGTCATCAACATGCTGACAGTGCGCGACCCTGAGCAGGTCATGTTGAAGGTCCGCATTGTTGAAATGCAGCGCCAGCTCTTGAAGCAGCTTGGCGTCTCTATTGAGGGGTCCATTCCGATTTCGAATTCTGCTTTTAGCTTTGCCGCACGCAATGCAATCACGACCAATGGCGGCCTCGGCCTCGGGGGGGCGCGCCCCAACCCAGGCGGCACCTTGCAGGATCTTGAAGCGTCATTTCAGGCGTTTGAGTCAAATGGCCTCGTGCGCGTGCTTGCAGAGCCAAATCTGACAGCTGTTTCCGGCGAGTCGGCGCGGTTCCTGGCCGGTGGTGAATTCCCTGTCCCTGTGGGTCAGGATGACGGCGTGATCTCCATCGAATTCAAGGAATTCGGCGTTGGCCTCGGCTTTTCACCATTGGTGTTGAGCAAGGGCCGCATCAATATGAAGATCTCCACAGAGGTCAGCGAGATCACGACAGAGAATTCTTTCTTCGTTCCCGGCGCAACGACTGTTGATGGGGAAGGCAATCTCGTCTCCACAGCGGGACTTTCCATTCCGGGTCTCTCGGTTCGTCGCGCCAACACTGTTGTTGAATTGCCGTCCGGCGGCAGCCTGGTGATGGCCGGCCTGCTTCAGGAAGATATGCGCTCAACCGTGGAAGGCGTCCCCGGCGTAAAAGACGTGCCGGTGCTTGGGCAACTTTTCCGTAGCCGGAACTATGCAAATAACGAAACCGAATTGGTGATCATTGTAACGCCGTATCTGGTCAATGCGACGCATGAAGCGCACTTGCTTGATCCAACAGAAGGCTTTGTGCCGGCGAGCGATGCTGAATCGATTCTTCTCGGTAAAATCGTCTCCACCTACGGACTGGCGGGCGCCGGCGTCAACGACGCATCCTTGCGCGGGCCGATGGGTTTCATTCTGGATTAATGGGAAAACAGTCATGACTAAAGCAACACTCAAAATCTCGCTTCTGTCCGCCGTTTCCCTGACGGTGACAGCCTGCGCGGGCGGTCCTTTCAACGGGCCGCAGCACGCTATGACCGTCGCAGAAACGCATCCGATTTCCGTGGACAATCAGGTGGTCACGCTGACCATCCGCGCTGACGAAACGACGACGGACCTTTCCAATCTGGACAAAGCGCGCCTTCGGTCTTTTGCGGATTCGTTTCTCACAAAGGGTCACGGGCCATTGACCGTTACGGCGCCGTCGGGCGCGGGGAACGACAATGACGCACATGAAGCCGCGGCCGATATACGCAAGGCCCTGCATGACGCTGGCATCCCATGGTCCGCGATCCATGGCGCCACCTATCGCACCGGCGAGACGTCAAACGATGAAATTATCCTGTCCTTTACGCGCTATGTGGCGACGGCAAGCCCGTGCGGGGTCTGGGAAGGGTTGAAAAGTCGCGAGTACCGGAACTTGCGCTCGCCCAATATGGGATGTGCGACGATGAACAATTACGCGGCGATGATCGCCGATCCGCATGACCTGATTGCGCCCGCCGACGTGGACCCGCGTGACGGCGAGGCGATTGTCCGTGCGATTGAACTCTACCGCCAGGGACTGGTCACTGCATCAGAGCAGGATGGCAACATCAATGCTCAAACGTCAGGAAACTAATCGGGCTTTGCGCTGAATGGGGATGCCCGAGGGAGATAATGATGAAAAACGCTGCTGAAACAGCTTATCAGCCGACTGAAGACGAGGAAGGCGTTGCTGAAGGTGCGGCCAGTCTCGGAGCAGACGGCGGTCCGGCGGGAGGCGCGCCAGCGCAAACGGATTCCGCCGATCAAGCGCTTGAGGATCTCGAAAGCGCTTTTGCGGATGACGAAGCCTGGTTGAACGAGGAGCTCTCCGACGAAGAACTGGCGGCGCTCGGCGAAGAAGACTTCGGCGACGAGATCTTCGCCGATGAAGATTTCGGTGACGAAGTCTTTGCCGGGGAGGAGGGGCTGGAAGAAAGTCTCGAGGCGTCATTTGAAGACCCCGCTCCTGCTGCCGAACCGGCTTCAGAAGCCGTCGCTGACGCAACTGCCCAGACGGTCGCGGATCAGGACGCAGCGGAGGAATTTTCTGTTCAAGGCGCTCTGGAAGAGGCGATTGAGAACGATCAGGCGGATGCTGGTTCGCAGGATTTTGAGACAGCGCCAGATGAGGGTGCGGCGAGCGCTGAATCCGAGACCCAAGGCGCGCTCGTAACCGCAGAAGGCGCCGCTGCTGCTGGCGCTGCCCGCAATGCGCTTGAAACATCGTCGGGTTATGGCGGTGAAATTACCGACCTTGGCGACGAAGAAGTTGACCACCGTCCCGTGCCGCGGATTTCCATTCATGCGTTTTGTGAAACTGCGGATGTTACGGGTCTATTGGAAAAAGCATCGGTGGACCGACGTCTTTCAAAAGCGCATCTCACCATCCATATGGGCGGCGTTAACAAGGCGATTGATCATTTCCAGTCTGCATCGACGCCAAATCTGATCATTCTTGAAACGCTGGCGGGCGGGGCGGAGATCTTCGCCAAGCTCGGTGAGCTGGCGGAGGTTTGTGATCCGTCGACCAAGGTCATCATCATTGGTCAGGTCAACGACATCATTCTTTATCGCGAACTGATCCGTCAGGGCGTCAGCGAATATATCGTTCGTCCGAATTCGCCCTTGCAAATCATCAAGACGGTGGCGGACCTGTATGTGGATCCGTCTGCGCCGCCGATCGGAAAAACAATGGCCTTTGTCGGCGCGCGCGGCGGCGTAGGTTCGTCGACGATCGCCCACAATATTGGCTGGTGCGCGGCGGAAGAATTCAAGAGCGACACGGTGATCCTTGATCTCGACTTGCCGTTTGGCACGGCGAGCCTTGATTTTGATCAGGAAGCGTCTGCGGGTCTCGTGGAAGCGCTGAACTCGCCCGAGCGTCTTGACGATGTATTGCTGGACCGTCTGTTGCAAAAGCACACAGACCGGTTGAGCCTGTTTACTGCGCCCTCCATGCTGGACCGCGATTTCGACATTGACGACCAGGCTTTCGAGACTGTTTTGGATGTGGTGCGCGGCACCGCGCCGACAATCGTTGTTGACGTTCCCCATTTGTGGACAAGCTGGTCCAAGCGCATCCTGATGACGGCTGATGAAATTGTCATCACGGCGACGCCCGATCTGGCGTCGTTCCGCAACACCAAGAATCTGATCGATATTCTCGGCGCCGCGCGCCCGAATGACTCATCACCAACGCTGATCATCAATCAGTTTGATCCGAAAACATCTGCTGTGCAGGCCGATCAGTTTGCTGAGCATGTGGGGATCGACCCGGCGCAGGTGATCCCGTGGGATCCGCAGCTGTTCGGGACAGCGGCGACCAATGCGGCGCCAATTCTGGAGGTTGGCGGCAAAACCAAAGTCGCGCAGGCGTTCCGGGAACTTTCTGGACAACTGCTTGGCCGCGCCGACACCAATATTGTGCGTCCAAAATTTAGTCTGTCCGGGTTGTTTAAGAAGAAACGGTAAGGTGGTGAGGTATGTTCGGACGGAGAACTGCACCGGTCGAGGCGCCTGCCGCGCCGCCGGCGCCGGCGGCGAAAAAAACTGAAGCAAAAAAACCTGCGCCAAAGCCTGCTGCATCAAAGCCGGCAACGCCTGAAAAAGAAGCGCCGAAACCGGCGGCTGCAGCCGCGCCGCCGCGCGTTTCCCAGCCCTCTTCGAAGGCGCCGTCGACCGTTGAAATCGGCGGCCGGTCGGATGACTATTTTCAGACCAAGACAACGATATTCAATGCGCTGATCGACACCATTGATCTTTCTCAGCTGGCGCAACTCGATACCGAAGCAGCGGCTGAAGAAATCCGCGACATCGTCAACGAGATCATCTCGATCAAAAACGTTCAGATGTCGATCGCCGAACAGGAATCGCTGTTGCAGGATATCTGCAACGATGTTCTTGGTTACGGCCCGCTGGAGCCGCTGCTCGCGCGTGACGACATCGCCGATATCATGGTCAACGGCGCCAGCCGCGTGTTCATCGAAGTTGGCGGTAAGATTCAGCTGACGAATGTGCGCTTCCGCGACAACGCGCAGTTGATGAACATCTGTCAACGCATCGTGAGCCAGGTCGGCCGCCGTGTTGATGAAGCCAGCCCGATATGCGACGCGCGCTTACCGGATGGGTCTCGTGTCAACGTCATCGCGCCGCCGCTGTCGATTGACGGCGCTGCCCTAACCATTCGTAAGTTTAAAAAAGACAAGCTGCGCATTCAAGATCTTGTCAATTTCGGATCAATTTCTCCGGAAGGCGCCAAGGTTCTTGAAATTATTGGCCACTGCCGGGTGAATACGCTGATTTCGGGCGGTACGGGTTCGGGTAAGACGACTTTGTTGAACTGTCTGACCGGGTTCATCGAGCATGATGAGCGCATCATCACTTGTGAGGACGCGGCGGAACTTCAACTTCAGCAGCCCCACACCGTGCGCCTGGAAACACGCCCCCCCAACCTCGAAGGCCAGGGCGAAGTCACCATGCGCGACCTTGTGAAAAACTGTCTGCGCATGCGCCCTGAGCGGATCATCGTGGGCGAGGTGCGTGGCCCGGAAGCGTTCGATTTGCTTCAGGCCATGAACACCGGTCACGACGGGTCGATGGGCACGCTTCACGCCAACAGCCCGCGTGAAGCGCTGCAGCGTATCGAATCCATGATCACGATGGGCGGCTACAATCTGCCGTCAAAAACCATCAAGGAAATGATTGTCGGCTCGATTGACGTGATTGTACAGGCGGCGCGCCTGCGCGATGGTTCGCGCCGCATCACCCACGTTACCGAAGTGCTCGGCACCGAAGGCGACACCATCATCACGCAGGACCTGTTCATCTACGACATGGACGGTGAAGACGTCGACGGCAACATTATCGGCAAACACAAATCAACCGGCATTGCGCGTCCTGCGTTCTGGGACCGCGCGCGCTATTACGGCAAGGAAGCGGAACTGGCATCTGCGCTCGACGCGGCGTCAGAATAACAGAGGGGCGTTATGGATCAGCAGATCCTCATAGTTGTCGTACTCGGTGTCGTCTGTTTTGGCGCGCTGGCGCTTGTCTTGTTGGCCCCGACGCAGCGCGACAAAGCGAAAAAACGCGTCAACGATATGAAGACCGCCAAGGCGGTCAAGCGCGGCGGCGGCAATGCTGAGGCGCAATCCAAGGAACGACGCAAAAAACTCGCGGACTCCCTTCAGGCCCTTGAGGACAAGACCAAGAACCTGAAAAAGAAAAAACGTCTGACCATGGAGCAGATGCTTGAACAGGGCGGTCTGCCGATCAAGCCGAAGCACTTTTACATTGGTTCCGTTGTCTCGGCGCTTTTTTTCGGATTGATTGGCGTTATCTCCGGACAACAGCTCTGGATCAGCGGGTTGCTTTTGTTGATTGGCGGGCTTGGGTTCCCGCGCTGGATCCTGAACTTTTTGCGTAAGCGCCGCCAGAAAAAATTTGTCGATGAATTTTCAAACGCGATCGACGTGATTGTGCGCGGTGTAAAATCCGGTTTGCCGGTAAACGAATGTCTGAAGATTATCGCCCGCGAAGCGCCGCGCCCGGTCTGTGACGAATTTCACATGCTCACCGAGGGCATTCGCGTCGGGCTTTCCATGGAGCAGGCGCTGGAGCGAATGTACGAGCGCATGCCGCTGCAGGAAGTCAACTTCTTCGGTATCGTTCTGCTTATTCAGCAAAAGACCGGCGGTAACCTCGCCGAGGCGCTGGGCAATCTGGCGACTGTCTTGCGTTCGCGCAAGCTGATGGAAGGCAAGATCAAGGCGTTGTCGGCCGAAGCCAAGGCATCGGCCTATATTATCGGCTCGTTGCCTTTCCTGGTGATGGGTGCGGTGAAAGTCGCCTCGCCTGATTATCTCGACCCGCTTTTCACGACGCGCGTTGGCAACTTCATTCTGATTGGGGCGGGCATGTGGATGATGACCGGCATCATGGTCATGAAAAAGATGACGCAGATCAAGGTTTAGGAAAAATCCGATGGAAGCGATCATCAACGCCGTAACAGACCGGACATTCCAAATCGCAGCGCTCGTGTCGCTGGCGGCGATTGCAACGATCTTTACAATCCTTGAGCCTTTGCTTGTTAAAGACAAGCTGAAAGAGCGGATGAAATCGGTCGGCAATTACCGCGACAGTCTGCGAAAGCAACAACGCGAAGCGCTTTCGAAAAAGACCAAGGGCCTGCGTAACACAACGCCGCAAGGCGCCGTTAAGGAACTCGCCGAGTCCGCATCAAAAATTTCAAGAAGTTTCAAGCTCTCGACGAG
>JBCBSY010000057.1:0-8214 GCA_039818925.1 Pseudomonadota bacterium
TTGCGCGCAGCCTGTCATTGCAACTTGCCGCGATCGGCGCGCGGAACGTCATCACGGCGTCAACGCCCGCCGAAGCGCTGAACGCGATCAACACCCATCCGGACGGGATTTTCCTTTGCGACATCTATATCGCAGGTGAAAGCGCCGAACCCCTCGCTCAAAAAGCCGCGCGATCCTACGTGCTGCTGTCGCCACTCGCGCGCGGACGCATCAAGGAACTTCGCGAAGCAGGTTTTGACGGCTATTTTATCAAGCCGATCAGGCAATCATCCTTACACGCACAACTACTCGACCTTGCGGCCGAACCGCCGGCGCTCGCGGAACCAGCAGCCCCAGCCAACGGCGACCAGAAGGTCTACCGGGTGCTCCTTGCCGAAGACAATCAGATCAACGCCGTGCTCGCGACCACCATTATCAAACGGGCCGGTCACCATGTCGACGTGGCCCGCAATGGCGAAGAGGCGGTAGACGCTGTAAAATCGGGCAGCTACGATATTATCTTGATGGACATGCACATGCCCGAGGTTGACGGCGTTGAGGCGACCCGCCGCATTCGCGGGCTGGACGGCGCCGCACGCAAGACGCCGATTATCGCGCTTACCGCCAACGCCATGGCCGCCGATCGACAGAAATGCATCGCCGCTGGAATGGATGATTTCCTGTCAAAGCCCTTTGAACCGGCTGATCTGACGACGCTCTTAAGCAAATGGGGCGAGTGCGACAGTGAATGGAGCGAGGCCTCCTAGCCCGCGGCGTGGCGGCCGCCACCCTTTTCTTACCTGCGAACTCGCCTAATCTGCGCCCCAATTCAGTAGTAAGGCGTTCTTCCTCATGACGGACAAAAAATATAGTTGGGGCGATCTGTTCAGAGCCCTTGGCCGACGCAAGACCGGCGCAATGTTTGTTTTGGGGTTTGCCGCGGGGCTGCCCTATGTCTTGATTACGGGCACCCTCAACGCCTGGTTCACAAACGAAAACATCTCCGTTGCAACCATTGGCGTGTTCTCGTGGATCATCATCATCTACAGTTTCAAATTCTTGTGGTCGCCGGCGGTCGACCGCGCGCCGACGCCGCGCATTTTCAATATGGGGCAACGGCGCGCGACAATTCTGCTGCTGCAAGGCGTAATCCTCGCCTGTCTGTTTTCAATTTCGACCGTAAACCCGACAACACAGATCGGGCTTATCGCCATTGCCGCCGTGATATGCACGTTCGCCAGCGCGTCGCAGGATGTTCTGATTGACGCTTGGCGCATTGAAGTCGCAGACGAGGAGATCACAGTCGATCTTCTCTCCGCCGTTTACCAGCTCGGTTATCGCACGTCGGTCATTCTGGGCGGCGCCGGTGCCCTGATCATCGCAGCGCGGCTCGGCTGGAACGACACCTTCGTCGTCCTCACCGTTTTGATGGCCTTTGCGGTCAGCGGCGTTTTCATTGCTGCGGACAGTCAGATTGCAGAGCGCCGCAAGCTGAGCGTTGATGATGCTCCGCCGCTATGGCGCAACTTGGCGTTGACGCCGGTCATTCTCGGGTGGGCGTGGTCCTTCGCCGCCCTCTTCGGGTTTATGGCGTTCGCCCTCAATTCTCCGGATCAGGCGAATGCCCGCGCCTTCACGTTGCAGACCGGGCCGCTGATTATCGTCGCTTCGATCATTGCGCCGATCATCGCCGCGGCCTTAATGATCTATGGGCGGAAGCGATGGACCGTCACCGCCAGGGCGCGACAGACGTGGCCCGGCCAAAAACTTTTTGACGGACTATATGGCTCCGTGCTGGCGCCCATGGCGGACATCATCGACCGGCTGCGCTGGAGCGCCCTTCTCGTGCTTGTTCTCGTGCTTTCCTACCGCTTCACCGACCTTATCTGGGGCGCCTTTGCCTATCCGTTTTATCTCGGTGCAAATTACGGCGCGCTCGGGCATACGCTGGACGAAGTTGCTGTCGCCTCGAAATTGTTCGGTGCCCTGATGACCTTTGTCGGCATCGGCATCGGCGGGGCCGCGATTTTAAAGATCGGCCGCATGCCATGCTTGTTTGCGGGCGCCGTACTGGCGGCTGCAACCAATCTTCTGTTCGCCGACCTGGCGAAGGGCGGCGCCGTGACTGATGCCGTGATGTCGGCAACGCACATGTACAGCTTATTTGTATTCATGCAGCCGCTCGCCGATTTTCTGCAACTGGAAGTAACGGCCAATCATGCCCTGTCGCGACTGATGCTGGTAATCGCCGCAGAAAACCTGGCCGTTGGGTTCGCGAGCGCCGCGATCGTTGTTTATCTCTCATCGATCGTGAATAAACGCTACGCTGCCGTACAATACGCATTGCTTGCCTCACTCGGGTTTCTGCTCGGCTCGCTTGGGCGCGGCGCTATTGGCGAAATGATCGAAGACCGCGGCTTCGCCTATGTATTCTATCTGACGGCGGCGCTCGGTCTTGTCGCGGTAGTCGCGTCGGCTCTTGAATGGATGCGTCAGTCGCGAGCCGAAAAAACCGGCGTTCCCGCCGCAGAGCCCGCCTAACCGGCCGCGAGGCAGGTTTCCAGATCCGGGTCTTCCGCTGATGATGTCATTGCCGTTGCATCAATATGGGCGACCGTCGAAACGCCTGTTTCATCCGGATACAGAATGATGATCAGCATGCAGCTTTTCAGCGCATAGCGGCGATATTCGCCGGCGCCCTCCCGTCGGATTAATGCCGGCGCCCCGAGCAACGCATCGATGGCGGACGCGTCAGCGTTTTCAAGATCGGAAACGAGGTAACGCGGCGGCGGCGGCGGATCAGCAGCAATGGGCGCGGGCGCATCCGGCGCAGTGGCGCATGCGGCGCCCAGCAGCAAAACCAACCCGGTCGACAGGTGTTTCCAGCGCATAAATTCTCACTCATCTCCAGTCGGCGCGGACGATAGGCAGGCTTTGCGCCACGTTCAAGAAGCCCGGACCATGACATTCCTGAAAGAATGCAGCCGCCTTGCCTCATCGCGCCGGCCTTCTTATAAGCCCGCGAGCCTTAACCCCCTTTAAACCTCAGGATAACTCTCTCATGACCAACGCCGCCCTCGACGTAATTGGCGTCGGCAACGCCATTGTTGACGTACTTGCCAAGGCCGACGACGCCTTTTTGAAAACACATGACATTCCCAAAGGCGGGATGATCCTGATCGACGAGGAACAAGCCAGAACGATCTATGGCGATATGGCGCCGGCCGTAGAAATCTCCGGGGGCTCTGCGGCGAACTCGATCGCTTGTGTGGCGTCGTTTGGCGGCCGGGGCGGATTTGTCGGCAAAGTTTCGGACGATGCGCTTGGCGAGATTTTCCGTCATGACCTGCGCGCAATGGGCGTTGAGTTTGAAACAAGACCGCTCGCGCAAGGGCCGGCTACCGGCCGTTGCCTGGTCAATGTGACGCCAGACGCCCAGCGCTCGATGACGACTTTCCTGGGCGCCGCCGGGCATGTTTCTCCTGAAGACATAGACGAAAATCAGATCGCCCGTGCGGCGATCACGTTTTTTGAAGGCTATTTATTTGAGCAACCGGTCGCCCGGGAAGCGTTTCTTCATGCCTGCGCGGTGACGCAGCGCGAAGGAAAACGCGCGGCGCTGACCCTGTCCGATGCCGGCTGCGTCGAACGCCAGTTTGAGGTTCTTCAGGCGTTCATTCCCGAAAACATTGACATTTTGCTCGCGAATGACCGGGAAGCGCACGCGCTCTTCGGCACTGAGGACCTCGCTGAAATGACGGAACAGGCTCGCAACCTGGCGCCGCTGACCGCCATCACCATGTCTGAAAAGGGGTCTGTTTTAATTCCACGCGACGGCGACATCGTCAAAGTCGAGCCCGTTAAGCCGCCCCAACTTGTGGACACCACGGGCGCCGGCGACGGCTATGCTGCGGGTCTCCTTTACGGCCTTGCTCGTGAGTTTGATCTTTCCCGCGCCGGGGCATTGGGGTCGCTCGCCGCAAGCGAAGTCATCAGCCATTTCGGCGCCCGCCCGGAGCAATCGCTTGAAACGCTGGCGAAGAATGCAGGCCTCCTGTAAAATCCAGCCATGAAGCTTTGGCAGATCGGATTGGGCCTGATTGCGTTGATTGTTGCGGCGGCATTATGGAACCGCGAGCCGCTGGCGCTTGCTTATTTTGCGGCAAAGGTCGAAGAGTCCACTGCGGACGAGCGCGTTTTGCTTCTGCAAGACTATATTGAGATCCGCACGCCTGAGGGTGATGGGCCGTTTCCGGTGGTGATGCAGCTTCACGGATGTGCGGGCCCCCGCTCGGCTTTTCATCATCAGTGGGCTGATGTTGCGAACCGCGCCGGCTATGCGGCGATTATCGTCGACTCCGCAACGCCGCGCGGATTTACGCGGGAAACAGCCCTTGAGATTGTCTGCAACGGCAAAGCTTTGCTCGGTCAGGAGCGGGCCGGCGATATTGCGGCGGCGCTTAAACTTATCGAACAAAATCCGTTGCTTGATGCTTCAAAGATAGTGCTCGCCGGATGGTCGCACGGGGCCTGGTCCGTGATGGATTATTTGACCATGACTCCGCAAACAATTCCAGGCATACGCAGTCAGGGGACTATGTTCCCATCCGTGGACGGGGCCATTTTGTTTTACCCCTATTGCGGCGTCGGCGCCCGCGCGCGGTTCGCGAAAAATACGCAAGCGCCGCAAACGCTGACATTCATCGCCGGTGAAGATGAAATCGTTGATGCGTCACAGTGCATCAGGCACTTCGAAAAACGTAAGCAACGCGGCGCACCCATTGAGGTTATCGTCTATGACGGGGTGAACCACGTTTTTGACGATCCGAGTTTCGGGCCCGACAATGGCGACTGGTATGATGAGCCTGCTTTTATGGATGCAACGAAGCGTTTTGAGAACTTCCTTGTCGGGTTGCGTTAGGCCCGGCTGTTATCGCCGGAAAAACTGTCGAGAATTTTCCGATAAATGATCTCAACCTCTTTTCGGGTGTCTTCCATCGGCTGATTTGTCTCAATAATATAATCAGCCTGCTGACGCTTTTGCGCGTCCGGCATCTGTAACGCCAGAATTGCGTCCAGTTTTTCGGGCGTCATGCCCGGGCGTGTCAGAACCCGGGTCCGCTGTGTTTCCGCTGGCGCGCTGACCACCACCGTCGCGTCAAAAAACTTCTCAGCCTGGTTTTCAAATAACAAGGGGATATCCAGCACCGCCGCCGAGGCTCCGGCGGCGGCGGCATCCGCCAGAAAAGCTTCACGATCCTGCGCCACCATGGGATGAACTAGCGCCTCCAACTGCTGCAGCGCCTCATCATCGCCAAGAACGCGCTTCGCCAGTTTGGCGCGGTCAACTTCACCATCTTTAATCGCTTCCGGAAATTGCGCAGCAATTTCAGAAACCGCCGCGCCGCCTTTTGCGTAAAGCCGGTGGACGGCGGCGTCAGCATCCCAAACGGCAGCGCCAAGATCAGCGAACATGGAGAGCACAGTCGATTTGCCCATGCCGATGGACCCGGTAAGACCGATACGGATCATTGTTTCGCCTGCCTCTCCAGTGCGTTGATCAGTACGCATCGCAGCTCATTGTTCACGCGCCCCTCCCCGCCAAACCATGTCGCAAAGCCGGGCCTTGCTTGATGCATCAACATGGAAAGACCGTCGACAACCGCGCAGCCCCGGCGGCGCGGCGCTGCTAGCAAGGGGGTTTCGAGCGGGGAATAGACGATGTCCGCAACAACCGCGCCAGGGCAAAGCCTGCTTTCATCAATTTGCAGCGGCGGCTGCCCGCTCATCCCAAGGCTAGTCGTATTGACCACAAGCGTCGCGCCAGATAAACGCGCGCTTCGCTCTTCCCATGGAACGGGTGTGAGGTTGAAGATATCGGCAATCTCCTGCGCCTTTTGTTGCGTGCGGTTGCAGATTTCGACTGCGGAGAAGCCGGCTTCACGGACAGCAAGGGCAATCGCCCGCGCCGCGCCGCCCGCGCCCAGGATCAGCGCTGTGCCGGAAATATCGATGTTTTCAGCGGCTTGGTGCAAGGCCATGGAAAAGCCGGTAACATCGGAATTGTCCGCGAGCACGCCGTTTTCGGTGAAGGTTAGCATGTTGGCCGCGCCTACGCGTTTCGCAGTTTGTGTCGCCTCATCTGCGTATTGCAAGGCGTGTTCTTTATGCGGAAGAGTTACGTTGACACCGGCAAACCCGACGGTTCTTAACGATTCCATCGTGCGGACAAATTCATCATAGGCAGGCGGCGCTGCGATTGGGATATAGTATCCATCGACGCCTGCCTGAGCCGCCCAGAAGGTGTGGATCAGCGGCGAAAGCGAATGAGAGATCGGCCATCCAATGACGCCGGCAAGTATTGGGTCGCTGTTCTTTCTTTCCTGCGCGGTCAAAATGCGAGGGCGCCTTCGCCGCGCAAATAGGACAATATCGGCAAGAGCGACAGACCGAGAACAGCGAAATGGTCGCCGTTA
Organism: Pseudomonadota bacterium; assembly: GCA_039818925.1. Lineage (GTDB taxonomy): Bacteria > Pseudomonadota > Alphaproteobacteria > Caulobacterales > Parvularculaceae > Hyphococcus. The sequence continues at coordinate 6,456 of JBCBSY010000057.1, forward strand.
ATTTTTTCAAATAATCGGCTGCCGAGTTTTTCCACCTGATAGGCGCCGACGCTGTTCAGGATGTCTGGTTCACATGCTTCAAGATATGCATCGACTTCGGATTCGGTAAGCGGACGTACGAACAGCATTGGCCGGTCGATGTTGCGCCAGACTATTTCACCTCGTTTTGCCACCGCGATCGCGTTGATCAGCGTGTGCGGCGCGCCCTGAATAGCAAGCAGCCGTGCGCGCGCCTCTTTCATGTCGCCGGGCTTGTCATAAGCGCGGCCCTTGAATTCCATGATCTGGTCTGAACCGATAACGATTGCATCCGTTTTTTCAGCGATATTCAAACACTTGGCCTCGGCGAGGCGCATGGCCAGGGCTTCAAGGGATAAGTCATCCTTTGCCCCCTGGCGTTTTATGACGTCTTCGTCAACGCTCGGTTTCATGACCTCAAAATCAATGCCGGCCTGGCGCAGTATCTCGGCTCGGATGGCGCTGCCGGATGCGAGAATAATTCGGGGGTGTGACATGCACGCGCCTATCGGTTTTGCCGCGCGGAAAGCTTGGTCAGGATCGCCGCTGCCGTTTCTTCCACAGACTTCCGCGTTACATCAATTATCGGCCAGCGGTTCTTCGCGAAGATCCGTTTTGCACGCAAGACTTCCTGACGAATAACATCAAGATCGGAATATTCCTCGACCTTGCCGTCCGCGTTCATTCCGCCAAGGCGGCTCTGGCGGATTTGAGAGAGCCGCTCGGGGCTGGCCACAAGTCCGACAATCAAGGGCTTTCTAAGGGCGAACAATTCTGGCGGGGGATCGGAAGTCGGCACGAGCGGAACATTCGCCGCTTTAATTCCCCGGTTCGCCAGATACATACAGGTGGGCGTTTTTGATGTTCGCGAAACACCCACCAGAACAACATCAGCTGGCTCTAAGTCCCATGTCATTTGACCGTCATCATGGGACAGGGTGTAATCGAGGGCTGCGATGCGCTTGAAATAGGCCTCGTTCAACTCATGTTGTGCGCCCGGACGCAGGCTCTGTTCAAGACCGAGATAGTCTGTGAAAGCATGAAGAAGCGGGTCAAGCACTGAAATGGCCGGTGTTTGAAGTTCGCTACAGCGGATTTCGAGGAGCCGGCGCAATTCAGGGTTGATGATGGTGTAAAGAACGAGACCCGGCGCCGCTTCGATTTCCGCCAGCGTTTTTTCCATCTGCGCCTTTGAACGGATCAAAGCATAAATGTGCTCAAGCGGTTTTGCGGCAGCGAACTGCGCCGCAGTCGCCTTCAACATCGCATTCAGGGTCTCGCCCGTTGAATCGGACACAAGATGAACATGGAAATAGGTCGCAAGCGGCTGACGCTTGCGGATCATATCACGGGTTCCAGATTCTTGTGTCGCCATATCCGCCATCCTGGGGAATTATAGGGGAAAGGTCGCCGAAGATGCGAGCCTGATCTCCAGGCCCTTTAAAACCATACCGGTCATACCCGACAGGCGCCCATAACCTTTGGGAAAGTCATACTGGTCATACTTTTCAGTTTTTGAAACCAGCGGAGTCTTGCAAAACTCACTTTTCAAATTCCGGTCGGCAAAAATTGCCGAAGCAAATTCTGATCCTAGCGACGTTATCAACATGCGCATGATGTTTCTCCCCCAAGGAAAACTTTATGGACTTTTCTTTGAAATGCGATGGATAAGACGCCAGCGTCAAAATATCCCCTGTTTCCCGCCTGACTCTTTATATTAACCCTTTCTTAAGATTCCTTT
>JBCBSY010000058.1:0-8197 GCA_039818925.1 Pseudomonadota bacterium
CTGGTCGCGTGCGACAGAGCTTTTAAAACGCGACCAGTCTTCGCCGCTGGCGCCCGGGCGCCAGCCAGACCGGATCTCCGGCCGTCCGGCGCATTCCTGTTGCTTTTCTTCGTCGGTGAAATGTTCCGGACAGAAAATCGCAACGACGCCTGAGTCACCGGGCAGGATCGCCGCCTGCCCTTCCGGCAACGGCGCGTCAAAATCAACCTGCGGCAAGGCGACTTGCGGCAAAATAAACGTGCGGCGGCCAAAGACTGGTTCCTCGTCAAACATGTCGTCGCCGGAGGGGGCATCCGCCAACACCGGTTCTTCCTCTTCCGGCTCCAGGCCTTCGTCTTCCTCCGCCGCTTCATCTTCGCCTTGTGCATCATCAGCGCCGAGAATTTCCTCAAGGCCCGCTTCCGGCGACGCGCCTTCCTCGACCGACACCAGCGGGTCTTCGGCCTCTTCTTCCGGCGCCTGGTCTTCAACGGTTGGCTCTGGCTCGGGCAAGGCGAGATCATCCTCGGCGGCCGGCGCCGGATCGGGGATCAACGGTTCCAGCGCATCAGATGGCGGCGCCAATTGGGGGTCGAGATCGAGATTTAGCTCGGGCTCGGGCTCGGGCTCGGGTTCCGGTTCTGGCTCAGGCTGAGGTTCCGGCTCAGGCTCCTCGACGATTTCCGGCTCGGGCTCCGGTTCCGCTGGGGGCTCTGGCTCCGGAACGGGGTCAGGCTCAGGTTCCGGCTCTGGCTCGGGCTCCTCAACGATTTCCGGTTCTGGTTCGGGTTCCGGTTCTTCCTCTTCCGGCTCCGGAACTGGCTCTAAATCCGGGTCGCGCAGGTCAATATCAAGCGCCAGCGGCTCCACTAGCGTAATCTGTATCGTGTCGCTCGGCGCATTGGGAATATAAATGCGCACCCGGGCAAATGACGCCAGAAGCGTCAACAACGTAAAATTCAGCGCAACGGCCAGGGTGATGGCCGTCCGGCGCTGACGTTTCTCATTGGCGCCAAGATAGTTGACGATACGATTGCTGGTTCGCGTCCACGGGCTGAATAGGCGGCGCAGACGCGCTTTCACGCCAGACTTAGGCCCGACGGGCTCGGCCTGGACCAGACGTCTCCTTTCCGGCTCTGCCGGTGTGGCGGCGTCATCCGTCATGCGGCGAAGCATTGATCGCGACGGCGTTGATCGCGACAATCAGGGCGCTTAAACGCAAAGAAACAAAAACGGAGAACGCCCAAGTGAAAGTCCTGTTGGTTGGCGGCGGCGGCAGGGAGCACGCGCTCGGATGGAAAATCGCGCAAAGCCCGGAATTGTCAAAGCTCTATCTGGCGCCTGGAAGCGCGGGGCTCAATCACCTTGGCGAAAAATTACCGTTTGGGGATGGCGAGACCGGGGCAATCGCTGATTTCGCGGCCGAAAACGACATCGATCTGGTTGTGGTCGGACCGGAAGCGCCCCTGGCGGCCGGGTTGGGCGATTTATTGCGCGCGCGCCGCGTTCCGTGTTTTGGCCCGGATCGCGCGGCCGCACAGCTCGAAGCCTCTAAAGCCTTCATGAAGGAGGTCTGCTCCGCCGCCGGGGCCCCCACTGCAGCCTATGGCCGCTTTGACCAGGCTGGTCCCGCCAAGACGTTCTTGAGAGGCCAACCGGCGCCTTACGTGATCAAGGCCGATGGGCTCGCCGCCGGCAAGGGCGTGGTGATCGCCGAAACTTTGGACGAGGCGGACGCTGTTGTTGATGAGATGCTGGGCGGCCGCTTTGGCGCGGCAAGCGCAGAAATCGTTATCGAGGAATTCATGCGCGGCGAGGAGGCGAGTTTTTTCGCTATCACCGATGGCGAAGCTATTGTTCCGATGATCGGGGCACAGGATCACAAGCGGGCTTACGATGGCGACAAGGGGCCGAATACTGGCGGGATGGGCGCCTATTCCCCGGCGCCGATTTTCACCGAAAACGTCCGTGAGCGGACCATGAAAGAGATCATCGAACCCGTGGTCGCGGAAATGGCTGCCCGCGGAACGCCTTATCGCGGCGTTCTTTACGCCGGGCTGATGATCGAAGACGAAACCCCGCGCCTGATTGAATTCAATGCGCGCTTCGGCGATCCTGAATGTCAGGTGATGATGCGGCTTTTGAAAAGCGATCTTCTGCCGGTGTTATACAAAGCCGCCACGGGCGATCTCGCCGGCGCCGAACTGGAATGGTCTGACGAAGCATGCGCGCTGATCGTGATGGCGGCGGATGGATATCCGGGCGCCTATAAAAAGGGATCCGAGATCAAAGACGTGGGCAAGGCGGACGCATTACCTGGTATTGTTGTTTTTCAAGCGGGAACCAGACGCGAGGATGGGAAACTGCTTGCCAATGGCGGACGCGTGTTAAACATCACGGCAACTGGGGACACAATACGCGACGCCATCGACCGCGCCTATGCAGGCGTTGCCGCAATCGACTGGCCGGACGGGTTTCACCGCAAGGACATCGGCTGGCGGGCATTGGAGAGACAATCATGAAGCCGCTCAACGCCTGGCGCGAGACGGCGCAATATTTTGATTGCGCCGGCCACCGTATTGCGTATTGGACAACGCCAGACGCCAATGCCGCAAAACCGTGGCTATTGCTTGTTCATGGATATCCTACATCGTCCTGGGACTGGTCCGGCGTCTGGGATGCGCTTGAAGGACATTTCAATCTTGCGGCGCTCGACATGCTGGGTTTCGGGCTCTCCGACAAACCGGCGGACATTCAATATTCGATCCTCGACCAGGCGGATTTGCAGGAAGCTCTTCTGGAACGTCTCGGCGCCAGCGAAGCGCATCTTTTCGTCCATGATTATGGCAACACCGTCGGGCAGGAATTACTGGCGCGCCATAATGACGGGACCTTGAGTTTCGCCATCAAGTCGCTGGTGTTTTTGAATGGCGGGCTGTTTCCGGAGCAACACCGGGCGCGGCCGATCCAGAAACTCGGATTAACGCCGCTCGGCCCTCTTCTCGGCATGATGCTGACACAGGCGAGACTGCGCCAGACCTTTGACGGCATCTTCGGCCCGGCCACAAAGGCGTCCGACGCGGAAATCGACGCCCACTGGGCGCTGATGAATGAAAACCAGGGGCGTAAAGTGTTTCACAAGCTCCTGCAGTACATCCCCGAGCGAAAAGTGATGCGCCCGCGCTGGGTCGGCGCGCTGAAAGAAACCCGCGTCCCCATGCGCCTGATCAATGGCGGCGCGGACCCGGTCTCCGGCAGGCATCTTTATGACTATTACCTGAAAGAAATTCCGAAGGCCGACGCGGTGCTGTTTGAAGACATCGGGCATTATCCGCATACGGAGGCGCCAGCGCGGGTGCTGGACGCGTTTTTTGACTTTCACAAAAACCACGGGACGCTGGCGTCATGATCGCGTTTCTCACTGTCTTCGCCACCATATTCCTTGCAGAGCTTGGCGATAAAACCCAGCTCGCCACGGTTCTATTCGCCAGCGACGATAATAAATCGAAGTTGATAGTGTTCGCTGCTGCAGGGACTGCGCTTCTGGCATCGACCGGGCTGGCAGTTCTGGCGGGCACGGCGGCCGACCGCTATTTCTCCGCCCTGCCCTTAAAGCTGATCGCTGGCGCAGGATTTGTTATTATCGGCGTGATTATGATGCTCGACCATTTTCGCGGCGCCTGAAAGGATATTGCATGACCAGCGCAGAAGAATTCACCGGCCTTGGCGATACGCCCGACCATCTGAAGTTCGACGAGGCGGCGCTCGACGCCTATATGCGCGCAAATGTCGAAGGCTATGCCGGACCGCTTTCGGTCAAAAAATTCAAGGGCGGTCAGTCAAACCCGACCTATCTCATCACGACGCCGGACAAGAAATATGTCCTGCGCCGCAAACCCCCGGGCAAGCTGTTGCCCTCAGCCCACGCCGTTGAGCGCGAATATAAAGTCATGACCGCGCTTGGGCGCCAGGGCTTTCCGGCGCCGAAAACTCACGCGCTGTGTGAAGACGCGGACGTCATCGGCACGGCGTTCTTCATCATGGATTTTGTCGAGGGCCGGATATTCTGGGACGCAAGCTTGCCCGAGGTCGCGAAGGAAGATCGCGCGCCGCTCTTTCATGCGCTCACCGATACGCTCGCCGATCTTCACATGGTTGATTATGAAAAAGCCGGGCTCGGTGATTTCGGAAAACCCGGCAACTATTTCGAGCGCCAGATCGGGCGCTGGTCAAAACAATATGCAGCAGCGGAAACCGAAACCATTGAGGAAATGAACAACCTCATGACGTGGCTGCCAACCGCGATCCCCGCCGAAGACGCGACCTCCATCGTTCACGGCGATTTCCGATTCGACAACGCGATCATGCATCCGAGCGAACCCAAAACGCTGGCGATCCTCGATTGGGAACTTTCGACCCTTGGCCATCCGCTGGCGGACTTTACCTATTTCCTCATGGTCTGGCACATGCCGAAATCCGTGCGCGGCGGGCTGATGGGCGTTGACCTGAAAGCGGAAGGGCTGCCGACCATTGACGAAACGGTTGAGCGTTATTCCGCCCGCACCGGGCGCGACGGCGCGCCCGATCTCAACTTCTGTCTCGCTTACAACATGTTTCGTCTCGCCTCGATTGTGCAAGGCGTTTATGCGCGATCCCTGCAAGGCAATGCTTCATCGCCAGCGGCGAAGGAAATGGGCGCGCAGGTGAAACCGCTGGCGACCTTCGCCTGGAGCTTTGCGCAAAAGGCAGGGGCGTGAACATGCTGGATTGTTCGGAACTAAACATTATGCATGTAGCGTCCAGTTCGGGACGACGCGCAAAAGCGCGATCTTCGCGTCAAGAAGCGCTAACTTCGAGAAAAATTGTCATTACTCATAAGCCAACTGACATATCAGTTTCGGGCGAAGTCGAAGAAGGTCATTATTCTCGAAAACAAATGCAAAAATCGGCGGCAGAACTTCAAAAGGCTCTAATGGAAAAGCTGGAGAAGCTCGTCGCTAAAAAAATGAAAAGTAAGGAATGATACATTAACGTAGGCAGCAAATCGCCATCAAACTGCGATGTGGACCTAACGTTTCACCAGCGCCGCCAACAACACCACGATCAACACGCCCCACCCGACCATAATCGCCAGCGGCGCGGCGATGACGCCAAGCGCAGCAAGCATGGCGCCTAAAAACGCCAAATGCGCCAGCGCCCCGACGCTTTGCGCGCCAAGCGCCCACCCGGCGCGGCCGCGCGCCAGCACTGCGGACTCAAGACCCAGCGCGGCGATCTTGAACAATTGCGCAAACGCCATCAGCGCCACCAGCGGCGCCGCGGCGGCGAATTGCGGCCCGCCAACCCCGGTCGCCAGCGGTTCGCGAAAGAGATAATAAAGCCCGACAATCGGCAGTGCGACCAACAGCGCAACGCCGATGGAGCGCAATGCAATCGCTGTCATCTCTTTCTCTCCCGCTTCGGCGCCGAATTTGGACAACTCCGGAAACACCGCCTGGTTGAACATGTTCACCGGCTGCGCCAGCACATTGGCGAGATTGAACGCCAGCTTGAACAGCCCCGCAGCGCCCGCGCCTAAAACGGCGCCGACAATCAGCAGGGGAATGTTGCTGTGCATCAGGTCAATCGAACTGGAGAGATTGGTCTTGATCATGAAGGGCAGCCACGCCTTGTCCGCCGGCTGGCGCGCCTTGCCCAAAAGTTTGGGCATCAAATTCTTTTGCCTTAGCTCGCGAAGCCCCAGCCACCACAAGCTCGCCCCGTGCAAAAACACGCTGGCGATCCAAATGGCCAGAAACGCCGCAAGCCCAGCGCCGCTGACCCAAAGAACAAGCGCGCCCGCGAACCGCACGAGCGGCATGACCGTCAATTGCCAGCCGAGCTGTTTGAACCGGTCGTAAAGCCGCAACACGCCGGTCGGCGTCGCAGCGATTAAAAACGGCGTCGCGAAACAATAGGCGGTGATCAGCCAGCGTGTTTCTTCAGGCCAGCCAAAAGCGTTGGCGGCGAGCGGCGCCAGCGCCAATGCGACGATCACCGATACAGCGGCGCTGATCAGATCAAGACGGATCGTGTAGCGCAAGAGATCCTTGAAACGCGCATCATCGCCGGCGCGCACCATGGGCGCGCCAAAGCGGATCACCGCCTGCCAGGATTGGAACCGGGCGATCCCGGCGATGACCAGCGCATAGGCGTGGGCAAGCACCAGCGCGCCCATCCCCTCCGGCCCGAGACCGCGCGCTGCGATCGCCAGATAGGCAAGGCTCAGGACGCCGCCGGCCGCCTTACCCGAAAGCAGTTTGCCGGCATTCGCCATAATCTGCGCGACGGGGCCGCGCCGGGGAGCGGCCGCAGGCCCCAAACCCGCCCCCGTTGCGGGGCCGGTTTCCGGCGCCGCCGTCTTCCCCCTCGCCTTGTCTGCCGCCATTTGCCGCCGCCAACTGGTTGTTTTCTGGTGAAATTCGCTTGAATTGACGCTATTTTCAATCGGTCTTATATGCGGCCTTCTTCGGGAACAATGCGCGCTTTCTCCCGGAGCCGGCTTACGGGGTGATGGTTTAAGCGCGCTTTCAGGCTTTTCTTATGAAACACGGGCCTTTGCTCCGCCTTGATGACGCGGAAAAGAAGCGACTGAAGATCGTTTTTCTCGCCAAATGGGCGGAAGGCGACGGCTCGCCGGACAGCGTCGACGGCAGTCACGCAACTTATCATGTGGAAATCCGCGAGACCTTGCGCTCGCTCGGCTACAATGTCGAAGCGGCGAGCCAATATAGCCGGCTCTTTGAAAAGCCAGATTACGATTACCTGTTCACGATGCTCAATCGCGGCGGTTTCACCAATAGTGAAATGCTCGGCCCGCTTCTGTCGACCTTCAACAAAACCCCGTTCTTTGGCGCAACGCCGATCCTGCGGGGGCTGGGCGACGACAAACATCTGATGAAGCTCGCCGTGCGCTCGCGCGGGGTGGCGACGCCCGACTGGATGATCATCCGCCGCGGCGGCATGCCTTTCGATGCGCCCGCATTCGATTGGGAGACCCTGATTGTAAAACCAAACGCCAGCTCCGCCTCCTGGGGTATTGGCGCCTTCGACAACTGGAGTGACGCGAAAGCACATGCGGAAGGATTGCTGGCGCAGGGCCATGACGTGATCATTGAGGATTTCGTCGCGGGCTATGAAATCGCCGCGCCGATCATTGGCTCAAACGGGCCTTGGGTTCTGCCGCCGATGCGTTTTTATGTCGAAGACCCGAACGCGATCCGCTCTTATGAACAAAAGCGGCACCTCGCCGGCAAGGATACCGTAAGACTGGAGCGTTTGCCGGAGGGCCCGCTGCTTGATCGCGTTATTGCCGAAAGCCTGAAGCTGTTGCCGGAAGTCTGGCCCTGCGACATTGGCCGGGTCGAACTGAAATATGATGAAAAAACCGATGCGTTGAATTTCATCGAGATCAATCTCAGCTGCAACCTGTGGTCAAAAAAGGCGAGCGCCATTTCCGCAGCAACGATTGGCGTCACGCATCCGCAAATGCTCGAAACAATGCTCTGCCACAGCCTTCGCCGCCAGGGCGTCGTTCCCCCGGAAGCTGTCATCGAATATGCGATCGAGAACGATGGCAAAGGTGGAGAAGGCGACAGCCATGAGTGGTGAGACGAAAGAAGAGGTTCACTTCGTTGTCATGGCGGCGCAGCGAACCGGCGTCGTCAACCCGCTCGCCGAAGCGGCCGGCGTCAGTCACAAATGCCTGGTCGAAATTGAGGGAAAGACGCTGATCGAGCGAACGGTGAGCGCCATTGTCGATAGCGGTCTGGCGCATCGGATTACGATTTCGATCGAGGATGCCGCGCCGGCAAAAAGTGTTGGCTATGTGCGGGGGCTGATCGACGCCGGTGTTGTGCGGATTGTTCCTTCAGCCGACGATATTTTTGGCAGCGTCGCTGGGGCATTGTCTGATGAGGCGGATTTTCCGGCAGTGATCACGACGGCAGACAACGTTCTTTTCACGCCTGACATGCTGTCTTTCTTCTTAAATGGCGCAAAAGCCTATGACGCGTGCGCCGGCATGGCGAGCAAGGAAACCCTGTTTTCAAAATATCCGGGCGGCCAGAAGCGGTTTCACCGGTTTAAGGATGGCGAATACACAAACTGCAACATCTTTGCGATCATGAATCCAAAGGCGTTGCAGGCTGCTGAAATCTTCAAAAGCGGCGGGCAGTTT
>JBCBSY010000059.1:0-8196 GCA_039818925.1 Pseudomonadota bacterium
CATTTTCATCGCCAAACTCCTTTGTTTGTCGCGCTGGGAAAACCCGAAAGCCCCCTTGCGCACCAGCATTTATGGCAAGGCAAACAAAGGCAGTGCAAAAAAGTTCCGAACCGGCGCCATAGGCGAAGGCCGCTGGTTATTCAGCGGCCTCTTCCGCCGGGGCTTCTTCCGCAGGCGCTTCAGCCGGCGCATTGGCGGCGGCTTCTTTCTCAGCTTTTTCCGCCGCGCGCTCCTGGGCTTTTTGGCCCGGCTTGGCTTTGTTCGGATTGTTGCCGTGTTCCCACTTCACCAATCCGTTGACGGAGAAAAATCGCGCCACACGATCTGACGGCTTGGCGCCGCGGTCCAGCCAGTGCTTGGCGCGATCCGCGTCATACTGAACGCGGTTTTCGTCGGTCTTGCCGAGGAGCGGGTTATAGGTGCCGATCTTTTCGATGAAGCGGCCATCACGCGGGCTGCGTGAGTCGGCGACGACAATCGAATAGAACGGACGCTTTTTTGCGCCGCCCCGGGCGAGCCTGATTTTTAGAGACATGTTGGTTTTCCTTTTTCGTTTCGGTTTATCTGAATCATTGCGACTTAACTGCCGTTATCCCGGGCTTGATCCGGAATCAGCAAAGAAAAGGCGCCAGGCAAATGCCGCCAAGTTGCGCTTGCTGGATTCCGGCTTCCGCGGGAATGACAACGGTAAGCTTTTGGTGAGTTCATTTCTTCTTCCCGCTCCCCGGCAGGCCGCCTAATCCGGGCGGCATTGGAGCCTGTCCCGAAAGCGCCTTTTCGATGGCGTCGAAATCAAGATCATCCGTCCCCGGAGCGCCTTTGGCTGGATCGCCCTTGCCGCCTTCGGCCTGTTCGAGCAGCGCCGGGTCAGGCATCCCGCCGCCCATCATGCCACCCATCCCGCCAAGCTGTCTGGCCATGCCCTTCATGCCGCCCCCCTTGCCGCTCAATTTGCCCATTTTTTTCATCATGTCCGCCATCTGACGGTGGGCTTTGACCAGCTTGTTGATTTCCTGAACGGATGTGCCGGACCCGGCGGCGATGCGTTTTTTGCGCGAGGCGTTGAGGAGCTTTGGCGTCTTACGCTCTTTTTTCGTCATGGAGCTGATGATCGCTTCCTGACGAACAATTTCCTTGTCGTCGAGGCCGCCCGCCTGATCGACCATCTTCTTCATTTTGCCCATGCCCGGCATCAGCCCGAGGATGGCGCCCATTCCGCCCATCTTGCGCATCTGACGGAACTGATCGGCAAGATCGTTCATGTCGAACTCGCCCTTGGCCATTTTCTTTGCGGCTTTTTTCGCCTTGGCCGCATCGATTTCTTCCGACGCTTTTTCAACCAGCGAAACGATATCGCCCATGCCGAGAATGCGGCCGGCCATGCGCTTGGGCTCAAACCCGTCCAGCGCATCGAGCTTTTCGCCAACGCCGACAAACTTAATCGGCGCGCCGGTCACCGCGCGCATGGAAAGCGCAGCGCCGCCGCGCGCATCACCGTCAATGCGGGTCATGACGACGCCCGTCACCTCGACCCGTTCTTTAAACTTTTCCGCCGTCGTCACTGCATCCTGACCAGTGAGCGCATCCACCACGAGCAGCGTTTCAACAGGGTTGGTCGCGGCGTGAATATCGGCGATTTCCGCCATCAATTGTTCGTCGATGGAAAGACGGCCCGCCGTGTCGAGCATGACAACATCGAAGCCGCCAAGCTTGCCCGCCTCCATAGCGCGACTCGCGATATCGCGCGGCGATTGCCCAGCAATGATGGGAAGGGTTTTCACCTCCGCCTGATCGCCGAGAATGGCGAGTTGCTCCTGCGCCGCCGGCCGGCGCGTATCGAGCGAGGCCATCAGGACTTTTTTCTTTTCGCGCTTTTGCAGGCGAAGGGCGATCTTGGCGGTTGAGGTGGTTTTCCCGGAGCCTTGCAGGCCGACCATCATGATCGCCGCTGGCGGCGTGGTCGCGAAAGAAAGCGCGCTTTGCGCGTCCTCGCCGCCCAGCATCTCAACCAGCGCATCATGGACGATCTTGACGACCTGCTGGCCGGGGGTGACCGAGCGCAAAACCTCAACCCCGACGGCGCGTTCCCGCACTTTGGCGATGAAATCCTTGGCGACCGGCAGGGCGACGTCAGCCTCGAGAAGGGCGATCCTCACCTCCCGCAGGGCCTCGTTCACGTCCTTTTCTTCGAGCGCGCCCTTGCCGCGCAAATTCTCGAAGATGGAGCCTAGCCGGTCGCTCAATGATTCAAACATCGCACCCACCAATCCGCGACCCGAAAAGGGCTGCGCTTCCTTCTTTTGAGCGCCTTCGCGCTCGGGCGCTTAAACTATCAAACATCAAAGCCCTTTCGGTCTCGAAACCGCTTCGCCGGCTCCCCTCGCCGCCATTACGGGCTGGACGCGGGATCGACAAAGCACAATAGCCCCCGCGAGGGCGTTACCCCGGCGGCGGTGCATCCCCGGCCCCGTCCCTATTCCAACAGGGGGGCGTGCCGGCGGATACCGGAAAAATCAGGTTTCCCGGAATTACGGGGGGATATAGAAGGAATATAACTTGATATCAAGCAAGGATCAGGCGCAGCCGAGCAGGCCGCCGGAAAGGAAGAAAATGCGGACCGCAATTACATTATTATTCTTTATATTAATGGGCGCTAGCTGGAGCGCATATGCCGCTGAGGACCTCGGCCGGCGCGTACAGACCATAACGCATCACGTTACGATTCCTGAGGACGGCAGCGTAGACGAAATCAAGGCGCTAACGGCGGCCTGGTCTGAACGTGTTTTGAAGCGCAACCCGAACTTTGCGGATATTCAGGTGCTGATGTCGGATGTTATCGACCAGAAGGCTGTCATCTTTGTCCTTTACACCTACTCCCGCGCGCCCCTGGAACGCAGCACCGATGAGATTAATCAGGAGCTGATAGCCGAGGCCTGGCCGGACGAGACGGATCGCAATACATTTTTTCAAAATTTTGGTCGCTATATCGACCGCCGGGAGAACATCTCTGCGACCTACCACGAGTTGAAAACCGGAAAGATTGATGGCGCAAAAAAAGAATAATGCCGGCGCCTCCAGTTTGCGCTGAACCAACGGCGTCGTTGCACGATATTGTAGCCATTTTGATTTTGCGAAAGTCTTCGCTATCGGGCCGGTCGGTTCTTTGAGATGTCGTCGTTGCAGATATCTGCAAGAAACCTGCGCATCCAGCGCTCTCGCCAGCTAGCTTTCGTCACCGCCAAGGCCTGCGCCCCACTTTGGGTGCGCACTCTCAAGGAAGCGAAAGAAAATTCCGGCGTGATCTCTCGCGGCGCGGTTCCCGGCGGCATTCCGAATAGTTTTTCAAACCGTCTCGGCGCATAGATCCGCAAAATTCGAAGTCCCGCCATGACCCAAACGCTGATATGAACAATTTCAAAAGTACGGTTGAGTATTAGCTGGAGCGTCCAGTGCAAATTTGTTGGAGCCAAGCCCGCAAGTACGAACATTTGCAGCACCAAAACCGCCACAATGAAAACGGTAAGATCGAAAAAGCGATGCCCGGGCCTGTTGGCGCGGAAGAGCAGCGCTGCAATTACCAGCGCATCAATCGCGACATAAGCAATATCAAGGCGCCAAGCTGCAAAATTCTCAAAGAGAAAAACGCCCATGCCAATGGCCCAGCTTAGGGCCAGAAAAAATGCAATGTGACGCAAACCCCGGGAACGCGCCAGCCACGACAAGACAACCGTGACCGACACGACTCCGGCGTAAACTGCGACGATTATCCAATCCCAAGTATCGATGCGACCATCTGGGCCGGTTCTATTTTCGGCCTGCCTCCATTTACCAAGAGGTAGCCCAGCGCGTTACCCTTGGCTTCAAAGGCAGCATGGCCCGCAGAGACCGCTTCGGCAAGTCCTGTCAGCAATTCCACGCCGGTTTTTGACCCTTGCGCCTCAACATTATGAACATGTTGCAGCAACTCAGGCGCATTGAGCTTTTCAGCCGCGACGACGCCGCCCGCAAGCGCTACAGACATCGCAGCACCAATCTTGCTGCGATTAACGGCGCCGCCAGCGCGAACGTTTTTCGCTTCTGTCTCCAGGGTTTTTTCCAAACGTAAAAGCGCAATCTGTTCGCGCCGTAAATCTTTCGCCTTCATTTCGTTCTCCTTGCCTGTAACGGACTTCGCCGCAGGCTTGAAAGAACGCGCAATGAATTAAGCTTGGATTAATCCGCTGCCTGATGAATAGTCGTCCGTATAGCGATTAATGATTTGTTAAGGTTGAGAAATTTCAATTCGGACGCGAAACGGTGTGATCTGGAGCCGTATTGTGGTTAATGCGAAGCTTTCTTATCGGCATGCTTGAAAAAAAACTTCAACTTAATGGTTAAATCGGCTAATAGCCAAAGGCACAAGAAATTCTGCCTTCAAACCATGGGGAGCAATGGTGGGCGACGATGACCGCAAGCGCGCTGAGGCGCTTTATCGACGGCTCTTGGGAATTTTCCCAAAACCACGGTCTGACGCCGATAATATTGTTAATTTTCCCGGCCGCGCTCAGCCCCGTCAACATCCGAAAACACCTCAAGCAGCGACAGCGCGCCGGGGACAAGGCGCTCAAGCCGTTGCTCAAAGTCGGCGGGAAGATCGGGCGAGCGGGATTGAAGGATTATTAAGACGGTTATTTGAAGACATTTCGAAAGACGATTGAGATCAATAGCGGCGCTTTTTTCATCAACGCCGTCGTTTGCTTCCCCGACATCATCTGACGCCCCGATAAACGCCATCAAGCTCTGCACAGCGTCCGCGAGATCATCTTCATCAAGGTTTTGCGCCGTTTTCAAACCGCCAAGCTTCGCAACCAGCGAGACGATCGCGTAGCGGGCGCCGACTGGACAAAGCGGGGCGTAATTTCGCTTCGGACGCGGCAGTTTCCGGGCTAAAGCGTCAATATCCGCCGCCGGATCCGTGACCATTGTCGCCGGGACATTGAGCGCGCGCGCCACCGCATCGACCCACAACTCCGTTAGCGGGCGATCGCCGCTTTCCAAGCGGCGAATATAGTCGGGGTATATGCCGACCAATCGCGCAAATTCCCTCGCATCCAGAAGGAAGGCCAGCCGCAACGCGTTTATGGTGTTCGCCCTGGAATTCCCACCCGTTCAAAAGGCAGATCAGCTCAGCGGTTTCTTTCGGAACACCTCTTCATCGAGCTCGCCTTCCCACTTGGCGACAGCTGTTGCAACCGCCGTATCGCCCGTGACGTTGGTGACGGTGCGCATCATATCGAGAAGGCGGTCAAACGGGAAGATAAAACCAATAACCAGCGCCGTGTGCTCCGGCGTCACCTCAAAGACATCAAGCACGATCGACAACAAAAACAGGGACGCTGAGGGAACGCCAGCGGTGCCAATAGAAACAAGGGCGCAAGTCAGCGCAATAAGGAAATAATGCTGTGGCTCCAGCACATAGCCAAAAGCTTGCGCGGTAAAGAGCGCGACAATTCCGAGATAAAGCGAGGTGCCGTCCATATTGATTGTGGCGCCCAGCGGCAGCACCGAGCCCGCGACAGATTTTTTGATGCCAAGGTTTTCCGTCGCCGCGCGGATCGTCACCGGCAGCGTCGCAGAGGAAGATGATGTGGAATAGGCCACCATCATCGGATCCAGAATGCCGCGGAAGAAACCGACAAAAGGAAGGTTCAAAATAATTCGCACCAGCCCGCCATAAACAATAAGCATGTGGAGGGCTGCGCCGATATAAACAGCAAGAGTCAGCGACAGAATAGCGGTAAAAGTTGCAACTCCTTGCGTCCCCGCCACATAGGCGATGAGGCCAAAGACGCCAAACGGCGCCAGTTCCATAATGATATGCGTCATCTTGAGGATGCCTTCGGACACCGCCTCAAAAAAGCGGCCGGCCGCCTGGCCGGCTTCGCGCGCCATTAAGAGGCCTGTGCCAAGCAGCAAAGCAAAAAAGATCACCGCCAGAATATCGCCTTCCACCAGCGCAGCAAACGGGTTCTCCGGAATGATGCTCATCAGGCGTTCGCCAATCGGCTGCGCCTCGCCCATCTGGCGCGGCTCAGCGCCGCCCAGTTCCACGCCTCTGCCGGGCTGGAACAGGGTGCCCATGCCAAGACCGATCAGGTTCGCAAAAAATGTCGTGAGCAGATAAAGTATGAAGGCTTTGAGCCCGATGGTGCCAAGCTTCTTCGGATCGCCCATAGCGTAGATGCCGGCAACGAGCGTGAAGAACACCAGCGGCACCACAATCATCCGTATCAGGCGGATGAAAACATCGCCAATAATTCTGACTTTTGAAAGTAGCGCTTCCGCAGCAACAGGGTCCATGCTCTGCGAAACCGCAAGGCCGAAGCCGACACCGAGGACCAGCCCCAGGAATACGCGTTTCCACAGTTTGATTCCGAACCACCAGGCCATGCGCGCCATCCCCGTTTTCTCTCTGGACGAGGCAGGCTAATGCGCCTTGTGCGCTTATGAAAGCCCCATGGCCTTGATGGCGCGGTCATAAAGCTGGCGGAACGGCTCCGCCCGATCCGGCCCGAGCGATCCGACCGCGAGCAGCGGGGTTTCCGCAGTTTCGAGCCGTACGCCACGCGGTCGCATTTCGCCGGTCCAGTCATTCCAATCGGGCTGTGTGTCGACCATCAACACCAGCCTGATATCGCTTCCCGCATCGTTGTTGATGTTGAGACCATAAATGGTCTCGCGATTCCAAAGCCCGGTTGCGGTTGCGACGCGGCGATCATCAAAAAGCACTTCATCGACAAAGATGCCGCGACGCCAACGCAGCACGTGCATTTCCCCGCCAATCGACAACTTTATGTCGACTTTGCGCCAGGCTCGTTGAAGCAGTGTCGCCGTTGCGTCGGTCATTCCTGTTCTCCCATCAGCATGCGCGCGAAATAGACATATTCGAGCGCCGTTCGGTAAGCGAGCTGATCCTGATTGGCCGTGCCGCCATGGCCCCCTTCGGTGTTCTCGTAATAATAGAAGTCATAGCCGAGATCCGCCATTTTCGCCGCCGCTTTCCGCGCATGACCCGGATGCACCCGATCATCCTTGGTTGACGTATAAAAGAGGACTTTGGGATAAGGCCGGCCCGCTTCAAGGTTTTGATAGGGGGAATATTCAGAAATATAGGCCCACTCCTCAGGAATATCGGGGTTTCCGTATTCGCCCATCCAGGACGCACCGGCGAGCAGCTTATTGTAGCGCTTCATGTCAAAAAGCGGCACGCCAATATCAAGCGCGGCATAGAGATCCGGTCTTTGCGTCAGAAGCGCCCCCATCAGCAAGCCGCCATTTGACCGGCCGATAGCGCCAAGTTTTTCTGCGCTGGTGACTCCGGTCTCAATCAGATGTTCAGAGATCGCGATAAAATCATCAAAGGCGCGCTGCCGATTTTCCTTAAGCGCTGCCTGGTGCCAGGCAGGCCCATATTCCGCGCCGCCGCGAATGTTAGAAAGCACGAGAACACCGCCGCGCTTAACCCACATAAGACCTGCAAGCGCGCCATGCTGAGGCCGTGACGGGTCGGAGTAATAAAGCGGAAGCGTTGGCGATAAAAAACCGCCATAGGCATATTGAACGGTTGGGGCATTACCCTGTTTTAGAACGGAATCGCGGCCCATCACGTAATAGGGAATTTTTGTTCCGTCTGCGGATGTTGCAAAACGCTGCTCCACCATCACGCCCGTGGCGTCGTAAAATGGCGCTGTTTCGGCAATCTTTTCTGCCCGGTCGCTCACGCCCGACATATGAATGTCATTGGCTTCGATATAGTACAGGGAATCCGGCGTCGTCAGGCTCTCAAAAGACATGATGGCGTCGTCAGTTCCGCCGCCAGCAGACACAATTGTAATGGCGCCGTTTTCAGGCAGCGCAATCGGCCTGCTGTTCCATGCGGCGTCATCCGGGTCACGAACCAGCCGTGCGGCGGCGCCTGATACGTCATCGAGATATCTGATGATCAGGCTGGATTTGCCGACGCCGACACCCACGATCGATTGGGCGGCGCCTGGCTCCATTACCAGTTCAGCCCGTTCGCTCCGCAGGTCGTAGGCGACCACAGCGCCGTGCCGAAATGTGACGCCGCAATACGCCCAGTCTTCGCGAAGCCGAAAAATAGCCTGTCCGTCAAGCACCCCTTCCAAATCGGCGTTCGCGGGCAAGGGTAATTTTTCC
>JBCBSY010000060.1:0-8098 GCA_039818925.1 Pseudomonadota bacterium
CTTGTGCATTTTGATGGTCAATACGCGGCCATGGACAATCGCTGTCCGCATCAGGGCGGGCCGCTTGGCGAGGGCTCCATTGAAAAGGGCGTTGACGGCAAGTGCTGGCTGCGCTGCCCCTGGCATGGCTGGGACTTTGATCCCATCACGGGCAAACCGCCCGGCGGCCATGAAGATACCGGGCAGGAGATGTTCCCGGTCGATGTTCGCGAGGATGGGGTTTATGTCGGCCTTTCCGCCGAACCGCCGCATGTCATGACATCGACCGATATTGTCGCGCAAACCATGGTCAACTGGGGGCTGAAACGGGTCTTCGGCATGGTTGGCCACTCCAATCTGGGGCTCGCTGATGCATTCCGTTTGCAGGAAGAAAAAGGTGCCCTCTCCTATATTGGCATTCGCCATGAAGGCGCCGCGTCTTTCGCGTGTTCCGGTTACGCAAAGCTCACGGGCAAGCCCGCAGCATGTCTTTCCATCGCCGGGCCGGGCGCGACCAATCTGATGACCGGTCTATGGGATGCAAAAGTCGACCGCGCGCCAGTTATCGCCTGCGCCGGCCAGGTTCAGGTGCAGGTTTTTTCTCCATTTGCGTTTCAGGACATTGATCTGCACAGCGCGTTCGCACCGGTTGGAAAATTCAACCAGCTTGTATTGCACGCCACCAACTACGCGGAGACCACATCGCTCGCGATGAAAACCGCCATCGTCGAGCGCGATGTTTCGGTGATGATCTTTCCGGACGATGCGCAGACCCTGCCAGCGCCGGATATGAAACCCGGCAAACCTGAAGGACGCATCGCCGACGCCCGCATGGCGCCCACGGATGATGTCATTAAAGCTGCGAACGACACGATCTATAATGCTAAGCGTCCGTTGATCATCGTTGGCTATGGCGCCCGTAATGCGATGGAAGCCGTAATCGGCCTCGCCGAAGACCTAAACTGTCCCGTCCTGACAACCTTCAAGGCGAAAGGGCAAATCCCGGACACGCATCCGCTTGCGGGCGGCGTGCTAGGTCGGTCGGGAACACCGATCGCATCCTGGTTTATGAATGAATGCGACTTGATTATCGCAATCGGGTCATCCTTTTCTCATCACACTGGCATCGAACCGTCGAAACCGATTGTTCAGATCGACATGGACCGGATGCATCTTGGCAAGGGCCATCCCGTGGCGCTGCCAGTCTGGGGCGAGATCGGCGAAACACTGCGCATGATGGCGAACAGAAGCCCGGCGGATCGCGCCAGCGTCGATCAGCGCGGAGAAATCACTGAGCGCTGGCGGATTTGGCGCGCTGAGAAAGAATCGCGTCTTGCCGACGATCGCGGGAACGGCATCAACGCGGCCTCGCTGTTTGCGGCTATGACGAAGGTCGTGCCCCATGACGCGATCATGCCCGTTGATGTTGGCAATAATACTTATTCATTCGGACGTTATTTCGAGCCATGCGGCCAGCGGATTTTGATGTCTGGATATCTCGGCTCTATCGGATTTGGATTTCCAGCCGCCATGGGCGCCTGGGCGGCGACGCAAGATTTTGACGAATATCGCGGACGCAAGGTCATTTCTATCTCTGGCGATGGCGGGTTTGGTCAGTATGCGATGGAATTCACGACGGCTGTTCACTACGGCATGAACATCACGCATGTGCTGATGAACAATTCGCAGCTTGGTAAGATCACAAAAGAGCAGCGCGCGGGCGAATGGCCAGTTTGGCAGACTGCGCTGACCAATCCGAACTTCGCAGAATTCGCCCGGTCCTGTGGCGGGATGGGCGTGCGCGTTACCGAAAGAGATGATCTTGAGCGCGTGCTGAAAGACGCAATCACTCATGACGGTCCATCATTGATCGAGGTGATGACCGACGCGGAACTGGTTTAGATCAAAGCCAAATTTTACGTCGCGTCCTTAATCAATTCAGCGGCGCCTTTTTCAAGCAGGCCCATACCCATGGCGCGGCCAAGCTCACGTGGACGCTCCGGGTCGCCTTCCAGCGACATTTCAATAATGGTTTCCCCATCAAGGCTTAGCACTGCGGCGTCGAGTTTTAAGGCGGCGCCTTCGATCCGCGCCTGTCCCGCGATCGGCGTGTTGCAATGACCGTTCAGGATCCAAAGCGTTTCACGCTCCGCTAGCGCGCAGATGCGCGTCTTTTCATCGTCGATCGTTGCTAATAGGCGCCGCGTCGCCCAGTCGGTCTCGGCGCACTCCACAGTCACAATACCCTGTCCGATCGCAGGCAGCATTTCCGCCGACGAAAAAAGACGCGATACGCGGCGCTCGGCGCCGATACGAACGAGGCCGCTTTTCGCCACGACGAGTGCGTCGGCCGGGCCCACCTCGCCGCCATCGGGAAGTTTTTGCATGACCTGATCATCAAGTTTGCGAATGCGCGTGTCGGCTGCGCCGCGATAATGAATCACCTCACAGGCAGGATAACACTTCTTCAAATAAGCCGCGCGACGAACCGAATTCGTTCCAATTTTAAATCCTTCGCCCTTGCGCGCTTCGAAATCTGCAAGCGTGTGATCATTGCGCAGCACCAGTGCGTCTTCTACTGCTTCGCGTTTCAGGTAAGCCGCGAAAACCAATCCCGGTGATTCTTCATCGCCCGGTGCATCTTTAAGGGAATGCATGGCGGCGTGAAGCTGGCCGTCGCGCATCGCCGCCCTGATTTCCGCAACAAAGGCGCCGCCCTTCCCGCCATGCCGGTCAAGTTTTGAGGTTTGGTCACGGTCGCCACGCGGCTCAAACTGGACGAGCGTCGCGTCAATATCAGCGGCGACGCGAAGCTGCGCGATGATCTCATTGGTTTGCGCCAGCGCCATGACGCTGGACCGGGTGCCGATTTTCATGTCTCCATGCCCCGTATCATGTCGTGACAAGGAGTGACGCCATGCGCCACCGGCGTCAAGGTCGCATCTTCTGAAAGTCCGATACTGGTCCCCGGCGCCGCGATCGTCTAGTTTTTACGACGATCCTTGCTGAAGTGAATCGACATGAAAACCTCCCAACCTGACCATGAAGAACGGGGCGCTTCGGTTTCGCAAACGGCGGATGCGCCATGGTGGCGCGGCGCAGTCATCTATCAGATTTATCCACGCAGTTTTCTGGATTCTAACGGCGATGGCATAGGCGACCTGAAGGGCGTTTGCGACGGGCTCGACTATGTGGCGGGACTGGGCGTCGATGGCGTGTGGTTGTCTCCATTTTTCTCTTCGCCCATGCACGATTTTGGTTATGACGTTTCTGACTATTGCGATGTCGATCCCATATTCGGTTCGATGGCGGACTTTGACCGCATCGTTGAAAAAGCTCACGCGCTCGGGCTTAAGGTCATTATTGATCAAGTGTATTCACACACGTCCGATCAACATGCCTGGTTTCGTGAAAGCCGCTCCAATCTCGTCAACGACAAGGCCGACTGGTATGTCTGGTCTGATCCAAAACCGGATGGCTCGCCGCCAAATAACTGGCTGTCCGTCTTTGGCGGGGGCGCATGGGAATGGGACGGCCGACGCCGGCAATATTACTTTCATAATTTTCTGGCGAGCCAGCCGGACTTAAACCTGTACAATATGGACGTGCAGGACGCCTTGCTGGATGTCGCACGGTTCTGGCTTGACCGCGGTGTTGACGGGTTTCGCCTCGACGCAATTAACTTCGCGATGCACGATCCGCAATTGCGGGACAACCCGCCCGCTCTCCAAGACCGGCGCCCGCTCAAGCGCCCCTTCGACTACCAGTATCATCTATACAATCAATCACAACCGGAGATTCCTCAGTTTTTGGAGCGCTTGCGCAGAATTACTGATGCCTATAACGGCGTATTCACTGTCGCAGAAATCGGCGGGCCAGATGTGCACAACGAAATGAAAAGCTTTACGGCGAATGGAACTCGCCTGAATTCGGCGTATGACTTTTCCTTTCTTTATGCGGACCAACTGACAGTCACGCGCACAACAAAAGCGGTCGGCGCCTGGAAAGGCGCGCCCGGCGAAGGGTGGCCGTCCTGGGCGTTTTCAAATCACGACGCCCCGCGGGCCATAAGCCGTTGGGCGGCCGAAGCAGAAAGAGAACAAGCAGCGAAATTCTACGCCATGCTGCTCATGTCGTTGCGCGGCAATGTTTTTCTCTATCAGGGAGAGGAGCTTGGATTGCCGCAAGCCACCGTTCCCTTTGAAGCGCTTCAAGATCCCGAAGCCCTTGCGAACTGGCCTCTGACTTTGGGACGGGACGGTGCGCGCACACCGCTGCCTTGGAAAGCAGATGGGGCAAGCGCCGGGTTCTCAAGCGGAACGCCCTGGCTCCCGGTTGATCCGGCGCACATCTCGCTCGCCGTTAACGCACAAGAAAATAACGACGCTTCAGTTCTGCATTTCATACGTGCCTTGATCGCCCTTCGTAAAAAAACGCCTGCCCTTCGCCAAGGACATCTTACCTTCATTAAAGCCGGACAAGACGTGCTTGCGTTCCGCCGCCATCTCGATGGCAAAGAGATGTTATGCATTTTCAATTTGGGCGAAGAAGACCGCAAATGGCGCCCGGGCGACAACAACCATTTTGAAATCATGGTCAGCGTCAATGCAGGCGCCGCCGGCGACGCGTTGCCCGAGACGCTTGATCCCTTGTCAGGTTATATCGCCCGCGCGTCTTGATCACTGAATAAAATGCCACTGTGTCTGGCGGCCTGCAAGATAGTGCACGGTCTCGCCGTCAAAGCAGGCGCTTTGTTCCAGCTTAATTTGAACCAGTTGACCATCCCATTCTGCAACTGGCGTCTTCACATTGCCTTCAATCGCGTAGCAGGTATTTGCGTAAACCAGCCAATCTCCTTGCACGGGCGTATCTCCCTGATTGTCCCACATGCCAATGGTCGGGCCGGACGCATGCCCCACAAAGCCGATCGGATGTGTGTAGGTGCTGCAGATTAAATTGCTTCGGCGGCATTTTTCGCGGGTCGCCGCCAAAACCTCATTGCCGGTTTGCCCAACTTCATAGGAAGACGTTAAATAGTCTTGCCAACGATTGCCGGTTTTTAACGCCGACTTCAGCCCTCTCGGAATATCTGCGTCGCCCGTGCGCGCCACATAGCCCATTTCCTGAGTATCCGTGCATAGCTTTAGATAACAGATCCCGACATCTGTATGCACAACATCGCCGCGGCGAATGACGCCTTCCTCGCCGCAGAAGGGCTGCTCTTCTTCGCACGCAAGGCCGGGACGCTGAATGTTGGCGTAAGGCATGAACCATGGGTCGAGGTTGAGATCTTCAAAACGCTGCCGGATGTACCAAGAGACATCATCCGTCGTTGTCACGCCCGGCGTGATCACGCGGCTGGAGAACGCTTCCGCGATCACCATGCGCGCGAGCCCGACAATGTGGCCATAGCTCTCCATTTCCAGCATGCTGCGGGTTTCCGACCAGCGAATGACCAAATTTTCCGCAGAGGTCAGACGCGGCTTAAAGTCTTCCGGCAAGACTTCTTCCAACCGCTCATGCAAGGCGTGGGTCAGACCGTCGGCAATCGGCCAATGGCGCGACACATTCACGCCGATCTTCTGAGGGTTCTTTTCAACGATCAGCTCACCAAGCGCGGCCCATTGTTCGTCCAGATCGCCCCCTTCCCACGCGGGCGCATAGGGATCGCCGAGCGGGTAGCGGCTGACCGTAAGCTTGTCGAGGCCGTCTTCATGCCGATGAAACACCAACATGGTTGTCCGGCGCGCCGCGAAAGTCGGCTGCGGCACGAGGGTGAAATAGATCGGATCTTCGGCATACTCGCGATTGATCACCAGCCACATGTCGATGCCCGTTTCGTCCATCAGTTGCGGCAGCAAATTTTTCAGCCGGTCATCGACCATCGCGTTCTCGACCGCGGGTCGGTCGCGATAATCAAGCACTGCACGCTCACCCTCGATAACGCGGCCCTGATCCCAGCTCTGCGCATGCACTGCGGTCATATTCATCGCCGTTGCGGCCGCCATCGCCAACAGTTTGTTCATCAACTGCACCCCATTTCGATTGCAGCAAAGCTTAACAAGGTCAGCACGCCATGCGAAAGAGCCGGTAGGAAAATAGCTTCCAAATCTGGCTTCGCACGAAGCCCGGCCGTCAAGATTTTAGGTCAGCCTTTTTCCGCCAGAGCTTGATCGGCGACCATGTTAAAATCCGCGCTAGGTCGTGCAGGGACACACGGCGCTGGGACAACCGCTTGCGCCGGTCAGTCCGCAAACCGGGCAGCGCCGCATAACCATCCCGCAATGCGCGCAAATAAGGCCCTACTCTTCCGGTAAATAAAAATCTGAACAACAAGTAGATGTTGGTCAAAACATGCACAGGCAGGGATAAGATCAGCAAGAGAAGCGGCAGGTTTAAAAAATGCGCCCAGATTCGGTTTCTGTGGCCGTGATAAATCGTGAACGGGCTTCCATCACCGGAGATCGCAGACCCTTCATGATAGACAACCGCATCGGGGATCTGCATGGTTTTGCCGCCCTTCAGGCGCAATCGAAATCCAAGGTCCACATCTTCGACATAGCAGAAGAAGCGCTTGTCAAAACCGCCAAGCGCCTCGAAGGCGAGCCGCTTGTAGAAAGCGGCGGCGCCGCATGCCGAGAACACTTCCGCCTCTGGCGGCAGCGTTTCCTTCGGCCATCCGTGATGCCCTCTATAGGGAACGCCGCCCACAAAATAGCAGTCTCCAACCCCGTCCAGCATGTTCTTGTTGTGCGCACTGATCTGGGTGGCGCCAAACGCCTCGACATCCGGATAGCGTTCCGTTGCGTGCATTAGCGCCTGAAGCCAGTCCGGAGCGGCATAAGCATCGGGATTTAGGAACGCCAGCCACTCGCCCTTAGCGTCCTTCGCGGCGAGGTTATTGCCTTCGGCAAACCCCAAATTTGTTTCTGACTTGATCAAATTCACATGAATGTTACGGCCCAGCGCATGGCGCTCGGAGCCGTCAGTTGATGCATTGTCGACAACAATCACATCAAAGTCTTGAAAGACTGATGCCTCCAGGGCGTCCAGACACGCACCCAGGCGATGTCCGGAATTGTAGTTCACGATGATGACGGTGACGGCAACCAAGGAAATGTCCGGCGGCGGCGAAAGAAGCCACTCTCATAAGCCCAACCCCCGGCGGCTTCAATGCGCAGCGCCAGACATCTAAGGCAAAAGGATCAGCACCAACCACGTTTTTGAGGGCCGCAACAGCAAAGGATGGGGCTGCACCGCCATCATCCGGCCCCGGGCCACATCATACAGGCGAAAAATCGCTCCTAGCGCCAGTAAAAAACGCTATCGACGTAGCGCGATGACGCGAGCCGTCATAACCTTCCTGCGGTCATCAGAAACAACAAAGGGCCATTTCATGAGCACCGGGACGCAGAAAACCACCGCGCCGACCACGCCGGAAAAAGACGAAAAGGCGCCCTATCACCACGAGGGGGACAATATGCCGTCTCGCTCCGCCCATGATCAAGAGGTCATGCCGGAAGTGACGGTTGCAAAGTATTGGGCCGCAAATATCCGGCTCCTGTTGTCCCTGCTCGTCATCTGGTTCCTGGTTTCCTTCGGCGCCGGAATTCTGTTCGTAGAACAGCTGAATAATTTTAATTTGGGCGGATATCCGCTCGGCTTCTGGTTTGCGCAGCAGGGGTCGATCTACACTTTTGTCGCACTGATCTTCTTTTACGCGCACCGCATGAAAGTCATCGAACGCCAGTTCGGCGTTGATGACGACGCATAGGGAAACATCCTTGCGGGCAGCAGGAAACTAAAAGAGCGACAAACACCAATGAGCAATCGAGATGCGCAAGACTATCAACTCATCCTAAAAGAGATAGAAAAGGAAGTTCAGACAGAATTTGGGAAAGGAAAAGTCGCTGACTATATCCCCGCGCTGGCGCGCACGCCGCCGCACAAATTCGGTATGGCGGTATGTGATATCGACGGTCGCGAATGGGTTTGCGGCGATGCGAACGAGCTGTTTTCAATTCAAAGCATCTCGAAAGTTTTCTCTTTGCTCTTAGCGCTCGATCGCCTTGGTTCGGATCTTTGGAAAAGAGTGGGCCGGGAGCCTTCTGGAACGGCC
>JBCBSY010000061.1:0-8079 GCA_039818925.1 Pseudomonadota bacterium
CGCTCGTGCGGATGTCAGATAGTCGATATCAGCGTTGACGGTTGTCACAGTCTTTTCGCTGCGCAAGCGGCAATATTCGCCAAGCTTGACGGCGAAAAGACTGTGACAACCGTCAACGCTGATATCGACTATCTGACATCCGCACGAGCGCAGGACATGAAAGCGCGCGTACAGTTTACGAGAATTGGACGGCGGCTCGCCTTTGTGGAAGCCACTGGCTGGCAAAAAGAAGAAATTGCGCCGGTCGCGACAGCGCGCTTCCGCATGCGCCTTTCCGACGCCAACGACAGAGTCTAGCGCGGCGGTTGGAGAGTCTTTTCGATGTCGCGATACGCCTTTAACTCGATCATGACGCCATCAGGGTCGTTGAGGTAAAGTTTCGCCTGCCCCTTTTCCTCATCAATAACTGGCGCGCCAGCAAACTCGGCGCCCATAGCTTGAAGACGGTCGCGCTCCTGGCGCCACTGCTCCCAGGACAGCGTCCCGCCGAGATGAAACCGGCGTCCCGACGCCGGCCGCTCGGCATGAGGCGGCGACTGCTGCAACGTGACTTGCGCGCCAAAGACCCAGACGTCGAGCCACGTGTCGGTCACGCGGCCAACTGTGGCGCGAAGCACTGTTTCATAAAACTCGCGCGAACGATCGAGATCACGAACCGGTAGCGAAAGGTGAAAAATCTCCGTCATCCGTCAGCCTTTGCCTGCACATTGAATACAGTGGGTTGCGGTCAAATCGATTTCAAGCCGTCGTTCGGGAATCGCCTCGCCGCATTCAAAGCAGGCGCCATAGTCACCCTCTTCCAGTCTGACGAGCGCCGCATCGATCTTGCGCAATTCCGCCAGGCGGCGAACATCCTGCGCCTTGGCCATGGCCTGTTGTTGTAAAGCATCTTGACGGGACAGCCGTCCGACCGATTGCTGGTCAAGCGCGACCGGTTTGCGCGCGTCTTTGGCGCCGTCCGACAGCGCCCGCAATTCGTCACGGCGCGCTTCCAGTTGGGCTCTGAATTTCGCGCGCCGGGTCCGCGTCATGACGCCGGTCAACTCTGTTGCTCCCACCGCCCTTGCGGGGACTGTTTCCAGTAAGTCGCATCATGGCCCGCCGCTTTGGCGTCCTTCCAGAAGGCGCGCGCGCCCTGCAGCGCTTCATCGTCGCGGCCGTCAAAGATCGTGACGCAGCGGGTAAACTCGCCAATCGCGTCGGCCGAAGTGACAACGCCGTCCGTTAAAAACAGAACATCCGCGCTGTTCGGCGCATCCTCGCCATGGGTGAGCCAGATCGGCTGATCGGCGCCGTCGCCCGCCGCGCCATGCGGCAGAAAGGACTCATCTCGATAAGTCCACAAATACCCGTCCAGCGCCTCAACCCGGGCGCGCGAACCGGCGCGCACTACCGCCCGCCAGCCACGCGCCAATGTTTTTTCTAAGAGCCCCGGCAGCACGTCTTCAAGCGCGCCGCGCTCAAGATGATAAAACAAGACGTCCGTCATGGCTCACTGTGCTCGCATTCACTCCGCCAGGGCGGCGCGCAACGCTTCGACGCGTTTCCGATTTGCGCCGAGATCACTGTATCCGACCCGCGAGGCCGAGCGCACATGAACGGCGCCTTCCGCCAGTCGAAACTCCACATCATCGACGAACCCCAGCGTCGGAGTGGCGAATTCGGCGGCGATATAGGCTTCCTGAGAGACGATGATTTTTCCGCCTTCTTCTTCAATAACACCCGGGAGCTTATCCCACGCACTCAACGGCAACGGTTCGATGGCGTGGTCTTCATCGGTTCCCGCTTCGCTTGAAACGCAATTTGGCGAAGCCGGGCATGGCGCGAGCACGCCGTCCGCCAGACCCGGCGCCGTTCCTGATTTCGACTGCTGCACCAACAGGAAAAATCGCCCGGCGCCCAAAAGCACCAGAACAAGAATGATCAGTCCGATAATCTTCACAGCCGTCTCCTTTTCAGCAAGGCGTTAGGACTCGTGGTTGCTGCGGATATATTCGTCGAGCAGCCGAACGCCGTATCCGGAGCCGCCTTTTGGACAAGTCGGCTGGTCTTTTTTGTTCCAGGCCATGCCGGCGATATCGAGATGCGCCCAGGAAACGTCATCTTTGATAAACCGACCCAAAAACGCCGCCGCGGTCGAAGACCCGGCGCCCTTTCCGCCAATGTTCTGCATATCGGCGATTTCGGATTTGATCATCTCATCATGGGTCTGCGTCAGCGGCATGCGCCATAACTTGTCGCCAGTGGCTTCGCCGGCCGCATCCAGTTGCTTCGCCAGCTTGTCATCCTTGGTGAACATGCCGCCGAACTCATGCGCCAAGGATACAATGATCGCCCCGGTGAGCGTCGCCAGGTCGATCACCGCTTTCGGCTTGTAAGTTTCCTGCGTCCACCACAGCGCGTCAGCAAGAACGAGGCGCCCTTCTGCATCCGTATTGAGGACTTCAATAGTCTGTCCCGACATTGATTTGACCACATCGCCAGGCCGTTGGGCGTTCCCGTCAGGCATGTTTTCCACAAGACCGATGACGCCGATCACATTCGCTTTCGCCTTGCGTCCGGCAAGCGCGGCCATGGCCCCGGTCACCGCCCCCGCCCCGCCCATATCCCATTTCATGTCTTCCATGCCGGGAGCGGGCTTGAGCGAGATGCCCCCAGTGTCAAAAGTCACGCCTTTGCCGACAAAGGCGATGGGGGCGTCTCCCTTTTTACCACCCATCCATTCCATGGCGACAAGTTTCGATTCACGCCGGGACCCTTGCCCGACACCCAAGAGCGAGCCCATGCCGAGCTTCTTCATCTCCGCTTCGCCGAGCACTTTTACTTTCAAACCAAGCTTAGAAAGCGCTTCACAGCGTTTTGCGAAACTTTGCGGAAACAAAACATTGGCCGGTTCAGAAACAAGGTCGCGGGTTACAAACACGCCGTCGCCGATCTTTTCGTAGTCCGCATAGGCGGCTTTTGCTTTTGTCGCGGCGGTCGCAATGGTGATTTTGGTGAGGACCGGTTTGTCTTCTTTTTTCTCTTTGGTTCGGTATTTATCGAAGCGATAACATTTCAGTCGTGCCCCGTAGGCAATGCGCGCGCCAAGATCTGCATCATCCAATTTTTTAATGCTGAGCCCGGATAGCGAAATCACGCCGCTTTTGTCGTGACCGTCCAGCAAGTGCGCCGCGGCATTGCCGCCTAGCGCTTCCGCCTCGAGACCAGTGAACTTCTTGATGTCGCCGCCGCCGATGAGAATGATCCGGCTATTTGAAAGCCCTGCCGGCGCAACAATCGACAAGACCTTGCCTTTCTTGGCCTTGAAATCCGCCGCCTTCACCGCTCGCGCAATTGCGCCATCTGAGGCTTTATCAAGATCATCATAGGTTTTCGGCTTTTCGCCACCCTCGAATACTGGAATGACAATGGCGCCGCTTTTCGGGAGCGCCGCTGCGGAAAACGTGATTTGCATGAATATCCTCTTTTCAGTTTTCTTCTTGTCAAAGTCTGCCTTGCGACCAACCGCTCCAGCGCAAACCTTGCAGCAAATCCTCGGTTTCAGCGGCGGTCAGGATTGTGCTAGTCCGGGGGTCGATATGGCGGCGCTACTCTAGCGGCGTCGCACAAGAAGGAAAGACGCCTTTCGGTGGCCAGCCTCGACAAATATATCCTGCGGCAGTGCCTGATCCCGTTTGGGCTGATTTTGCTCGTAACGACCGCGATTGTCTGGGCCACCCAGAGCCTGCAACGGATCGATGTCATCGTCGAGCATGGTCAGGGGCTCGGGGTCTTTTTGATGTTGAGCCTTCTCATCATCCCAAGCCTGCTTGCTGTCATCATCCCGTTCGCCCTTTTCGGCGCCGTTGTCTACGCGCTCTATCGGCTGCACTCAGACAGTGAGATTGCGGTGATGTTCGCCGCTGGCGTCAGCCGTAAGCGGATTGCGGCGCCGCTCCTGTTTGTCACCAGCATAGCTTCGCTGGCGACGCTATATGTTAATATTGATCTGATGCCGCGCACCTACCGTGTGATGAAACAGATGGTTGCCGACATTCGCGCGGATTTTGTCAGCTCGCTGCTTCACAGCGGAGAATTTGTCGACGCCTCTGACGGCTTTACGGTTTACGTTGATGAAGCGCGCCCGGGCGGCCAGTTTGTCGGCCTTTTGATCAATGATTACCGCGATGCGGAAGACCGCAAGACATACATGGCGCAACGCGCGATTTTCCGGGAGACTGACGCCGGGCCATTACTGTTGCTCAAGAATGGAAACATTCAAAGCGTTGACGACTATTCGGGCAATGTGGACATCGTTCGCTTCGAAGATTGGGCGATCAACGTCTCCACCTTTCAGGATAACGCCGGCGAGTTGCAACTTGAGATGACCGAACGGTACCTCGGCGAATTGTTGCAGCCCGACTTATCGAAACCCTACGATCGGATCAATGCGGACAAGCTCAAAGCGGAAGGCCATTCACGACTTGCCTCGCCACTCTACGCATTCGCATATGTGTTTATCGGTCTTTATTCCCTGATTGGCGGCGCCTACACGCGCCGCAGCTATTTCCTGCGGGTTGCAGTTGCCGGCGCGGCGATCTTTGGTTTGCGCGTCATTGGGTTTGTGGCGCAAAACGCCGCCGGCGCGACCGGCGAGATGTGGATGGCATACGCGCCGCCGCTGGCGGCCACCGGCGCAGCGGCATTCCTGTTGTTTGCGCCGCCGCCGACACGGCGTCTTGCCCATGAGGAGGCGTCCTGATGCCGCCTGCCACACTGTTTCGTTATATTTCCGGACGCATGCTCATCGCCATCTTCGGTCTCTTTGCGGTTCTCGCCAGCCTTGTTCTGCTGGTTGACCTAATTGAGAATATGCGCTTCGCCAGCAAGGTCGCAGACGGCGGCTTCGGCCTCGCCCTTTCCATGACGCTTATGCGCGCGCCCTCCCTGACGCAGACGCTGATACCCTTCGTCTTTTTGTTCGGATCCATCTGGATGTTTTATCAATTGAACAAGCGCTCCGAAATTTCGGTCATGCGGTCCGCCGGTTTGTCAGTTTGGCGCCTTTTGGCACCGTCAGCTTTGATTGCCGCGGTATCGGGTCTGCTTATTATTACAGCGCTTGACCCGCTTTCTGCGAACCTCCTGTCGCAGGCGGAAAACCTCAAAACCCGGAAACAGGGCGCTGACCAAAACCTGGTCAGAATTTTTGGCGACGGCATTTGGCTGCGCCAGAAGGACGATAGGAGCCAGTTGATTATCAACGCCCGGAATTATGACGACCAGCGCGCGGCGCTCGAAGGGGTCAAAATCTGGCGGTTCGATTCCGCGAGCGCGTTTATTGAGCGTATCGACGCAAAGGAAGCCTTCCTCTCAGGTCGGACACTCGAACTCCACGACGCCCAGATCCGCACCCTGGACAGCGAGCGCCAGACATATACGCCCATCTACGCCGTCAGGACGCCGCTGACAGCCGCGAATTTACGGGAGCGAGTCGCCCAGCCGGAAACCATATCTCTTTGGGATCTTCCCCGTTTCATTATCCTGGCGGAGGCGGCCGGCGTGCCCACCGCACGCTATGACATTCGCTTCCATGACCTTTGTTCAACGCCGTTGAAACTTCTTGCGATGGTGCTGATTGCCGCTGTTTTCTCGATGCGCCCGGTGAGAGCCGGCGGCGCCCTGAAACTTGCGGTGCTTTCCATTCTTACCGGCTTTGCACTGTTCATCTTATCGGAAGTTTCCACAGCCCTTGGCGAATCAAGCCTGGCGCCAGCGGCGCTGGCGGCATGGATTCCAGCGGTGGTCGCCAGTCTCGGCGCACTCACCGCCCTGCTGCATATGGAAGACGGTTAGAAACAGGGACCGTTGCGCACCTCGCTCCGATGCGCTGACTAGACCTCGTCAATCGCCTCCTATAACTCTATCGACCTGACCATCCGTTTCCTGATTCGCGCCGCGAAGGGCCTCTTTTCGTGTCGATAAGTAACCGCTTCATTGCGCGCCTCCTGATGACCACTGTGCTGGCGGGAACCGGGCTTGCACTGCCCACAGCAACGCCTGCAATGGCTCAGCCCGTCTCTGGCGCCGATGAGGAAGAGCCCACCGAAGTTCTGCTCGAAGCGGACATCGTCACCCGGGAATTTGATGACGGCCCGATTGTCGCAGAAGGCGACGTCCGCGCCTATTTCGGCGAACGATATCCTCGGGCGGACAAGCTGATCTACGATCCGATGACGGACATTGTTATTGCCGAAGGCGACGTTTCGATCACGGACGCCAACCTGGAAACGGCCTTTGCAGGCCGCGTGGAGTTGTCGGGAGACCTCCGCGACGGCATTGCGGAAAACTTCAGCGCGCTTCTTGAAGATAACGCCCGCCTCGCGGCTGACAGCGCAATCCGCGAACAGGGCGCGCGCACAAGGCTGAGCCGCGCGGTCTACACTGCCTGCAATGTTTGCAATCGCGAAGGCGAAGGAAAAACGCCGACCTGGCGGATCAAGGCGCTGCGCGTCACGCGCGATGAAGAGCGAAAAGTGGTGCGGTTTCATCACGCATTTCTGGAGATCAAGGGCGTACCGATTATTTATGCGCCCTATCTGCAGACACCGGACCCCTCGGTCGAGCGGCAGTCGGGTTTTTTGCCGCCGAACATCGGCGCCTCAAGCCGCCTCGGGTTCAACATCGAGCTGCCATACTACCTGGCGATTTCCAATCACCAGGACGCAACCTTCTTTCCGAAGATCACAGCCTCAGACGGCGTCCTTTGGCAAGGCGAATGGCGCCGTCGCGGAAAAAGCGGCTACCACGTCCTTTCCGGCGGGGTGATCGACTACAACAACCAAAACGAACAGGAAGACGACGTTCCTGGCGTGCGGTGGCATATGTTTGGCCGCGGTCATCGAGATTTCGGCGACAACTGGCGGGCCAGCTATGACTTTGAGCGGATCTCCGACAAAGACTATTTGCGCCAATATGATGTGGAGCGGCGCGGCGACCTTCGCCAGGAACTTGACCGCGGGCAGACGAACCAGCTGCGGTCGAACGCCCGACTGACAAGAACCACGGCGAATTCGCGCCTGATCATGGATACCTACTTGTTTCAGGGGCTTCGTGCGAATGATGATTCCTCAACAATCCCGTATGTGCTTCCACTGATTGACTACAAGCACACGTTCAATTCGAAGATCGCTGGCGGCGAGGCCTCCGTCAGCGCAAATATCGCTTCCCTTTACCGGATTGAGGGCGTTGACTCCCAGCGGCTCACCGCCTCCGCGGAATGGAGCCGCGACGTAATTACGAAAGGCGGTCACCGTTTCAACTTTTTCGCCAAAGCGCGAGGGGACTTTTTTTCCTATCAAGATCTCAATCAGGGAACGGAGGTTTGCACCGACCCATCCAATGCCTGCGCCGATGAGTTTCCTGGATTTTCGACTACGGAAAGAAACGATCTCGTGGGTCGTTTTGCGCCCAGCGCCGGTGTCGAATGGTCATATCCGCTCTCGCGCGAGCTTGGCGGCGCGCGCCTTTTCCTCGAGCCCCGCGTGCAGTTGGTCGCCAGTCTCGCAGATCGCAACCCAGCGGGTATTCTAAATGAAGACTCGCAAAGCATTGAGTTTGATTACGCGGGCCTGTTTGACTTTAACAAGGCGACAGGTTTTGACGCTTTTGAGGACGGCCAACGGATTAATGTCGGGATTTCCGGATCGGCGATCCTGCCAAATGGGATTTCCATTGAAGGTTCCGTTGGCCAGCAGTTCAGGGTGCAGCAAACGGATGCGTTCGATTTCTCTTCGGGCCTTGGCGAAAAAAGCTCCGACATCGTTGGCTCGCTAAATGTTCGGTTCGGAAATCGTGCGGGCGTCGAAAACCGGTTTCGCATCGACAATAACAATGGCGATATTCAGCGCGCCGAATCGATTGCGTTTTATCGGGACAGGAGATTCCAAGCAAATCTAAGCTATGTTCGGCTCAACGAAGAAAACGTCGCCAACAATCTGGTGCGCCGAGAAGAACTGACCGCCCGCGGCCAGGTCAAGCTTTCCCGGAATTGGTCGGTCGGGGGCGCGTGGCGTCTCGATCTTGAGCGCGAGAGCA
>JBCBSY010000062.1:0-8054 GCA_039818925.1 Pseudomonadota bacterium
TTTCCGCTCGGTTTTGTGTGCGCCCTCATCGCGCTTTCGCATTTCATCTTCCACGAAACCGTCACGGTGCGAACCTCTGAAGCGCTCGATTACTGGGAGGTCAATGACTATGCGATCAATCTTCCCCCGGAGAGCGACACACGAACGGATATTCGCATCAGCTATGATGGCGAGTTTATTGCCGCCGCAAGCGCGGCGCGGGCTGGCGGCGCGGTTGTCCTCACCAACCTTGCGATAAACGCCATGGATGACGGGCTGGTGACGAAGATGATTTTTGCGCGCTCTGCGCGATATGAGGACGGCGCTTGGCGCCTGTTCAGCGTGCGTGAACTTGATGCGCTGACGCAGGATGTTGTGCGCAGCGATGAGGTGATCTGGACAAACAGCCTCGATCCGGAACTCCTCTTCGCCATTACCCTGGAGCCTGACCAGACCGGGATTAGCGAGCTTTCGACAAAGATCCGCCAGCTTGGCGAAGACCGGGCCGACACGCGGGGGCCGATGACGTCGCTGCTCAGCCGTTTTTCCAAACCCATGGCGACGCTGGTGATGCCTTTGCTGGGCGCGATTGCAGGGTTTGGCGTGCATCGTCAGGGGGTGCTGCTGGTGCGGGCGGTCACCGGGGCGGCGCTCGGGTTCACCTATTTCATTACCGAGAATCTGGCGCTGGCCCTTGGCGCGCTCGGTGTTGTGCCGGCGATTATTGGCGCGTTTTTCCCTTTGGCGATTTTCATGGTGGTCGGGTTTTCTATTATTTTGGCCATGGAAAACTAACAAAGCGCCGCAAATTCTCGAAGCCTGCGCGCTGAATACGCTCAAAAGTTGTAGATAATGCAATCTATAGTTGTTTATTTTGCAACTTTTGGATAGTTTGGCATGCAAAGCAGGCGGGAGAGACCATGGGCGGTCTAATTTTGAAATTGCGTCCGCATGAAGAGCTGATGATTAACGGGGTCGTCGTCGAAAACGGCGAGCGCAATACCAGGCTGCGCGTAAAGACCGAGGGGGCGCATATTTTGCGGCTTCGCGACGCCCTCCGGCCGGAAGAGGCGACAACGCCCCTGCGGCGCGCTTATTATATCGCCCAGCTGGCCGTGGCGGGACAGATTTCGAACACGGAGGCAGCCGCCATCCTGACAAAGGCGTTAGGGGATCAGCCCGATCTCGTTGCTGACGACGAAATCAGCGACTGCATTGCACGGCACGATTTTTATCAGGTTATGCGCATGCTGAAGGAGCTCGCCTTTGCAGGTCGCGATCAGGCGGCGGTAGGGTGAGGCGTTAGCTTCACACGCGGCGTCTCTCTTGTGCTGGGCGCCCGGATGGCCCAAATAGCGCGCCATGACCAGCACAGCGGACATCATCACCTTTGGGTGCCGGTTGAATGCGGCGGAAAGCGAAACCATGCGCCAACTGGTGCAAGGCGACAGCTTTTCCGACGCCGTCATCGTCAACACCTGTGCCGTGACGAATGAGGCGGTCCGGTCGGCGCGTCAGCGGATCCGTCGTTTGAAACGCGAACGCCCGGAAGGCCGCATCATCGTTACCGGCTGCGCAGCGCAAACAGATCCGGAAAAATTTGCAGCGATGCCGGAAGTGACAGCGGTGATTGGCAATCAGGAAAAACTGCAATCGGCGCATTGGGCGCAGCTTGGCCGGGACTTGTCGGAGAAAACAGACGGTGTTTTCCGAGTCAATGACATCATGTCTGCGCGCGAAACCGCTGGACACATGATTGACGGTTATGGTGATCGCGCGCG
Organism: Pseudomonadota bacterium; assembly: GCA_039818925.1. Lineage (GTDB taxonomy): Bacteria > Pseudomonadota > Alphaproteobacteria > Caulobacterales > Parvularculaceae > Hyphococcus. Next base: position 1,761 of record JBCBSY010000062.1, read on the forward strand.
GGCCTTTTTACAAATTCAAAATGGTTGCGATCATCGTTGCACCTTTTGCATTATTCCCTATGGCCGCGGAAACGCGCGCTCGGCGCCGATCGGCGCCGTTATTGAACAGGCGCGCCGGCTGGTTGATGCCGGACACCGGGAAATCGTACTGACTGGCGTCGACATCACGTCGTATGGCGCCGACCTTGAGGGCGAGCCGACGCTCGGGGCGCTGGTGGGCGCGCTTCTCGACCAGATCCCTGATCTCTATCGGTTGCGGCTGTCGTCGATTGACGGCGCCGAAATTGATGAAGCGCTGTTTGAACGAATTGTCAGCGACACCCGCGTTGCGCCGCATTTGCATCTATCGTTGCAGTCGGGCGACAATCTGATCCTGAAACGGATGAAGCGCCGGCATACGCGCGAGCAGGCGATTGACCTTTGCGCAGATGTGCGCGCCCGTCGCCCCGATGTCGCCTTTGGCGCGGATATCATTGTTGGCTTTCCAACTGAGACGGAAGAGATGTTTCAGCGCAGTCTCGATATCATCGACGAGGCGGGCTTCCACTATCTTCACGTCTTTCCGTTTTCACCGCGGCAAGGAACGCCGGCGGCGAAGATGCCGCAAACCCCGCGCGACGAAATCAAGCGCCGCGCCGCGCGATTGCGGGCTAAGGGCGTAGAAACCCTGCACGGGTTTCTCGACGGGCTTGTGGGCGAAGCGTTTGATGCGATCCGTGAAAGCGGGGGGCGGGCGCGTCTGGGTAATTTTGCGCCTGTGCGCCTCCATGAGGCTGACGGACAAGTCGGCGATACGGTGAATGTGATGATCATGGCCCGCGACGGCGACGGTCTGATTGGCGCGGCGTTCGAAGACGCTCAAAAAATTTGCAAGAGGGCGTAAGAGCGCGTGGCGAGTCGATTTTTATCCGGTCTATTCGGCAAAAAGCAGGAAGCTGATGACGCCGCAACACCAGAGGCGCCGTCGGAAGAGGCGTCTGGCAGGGACATGGCGTCGCCGCCCGTAGAAGCGCCCGACGAAACTCAGGATAATGCGCCTTTGCCGGCGCCGGAAGAAATCTTGCCGCCGGTCAGCGCACAGCCAAAAGCGGCGCCTCAGGACGCCGCGCCTCAGCAAGAAAAACCGCAGAAGAAAAAGGGATGGCTCTCGCGCCTTCGGTCCGGCCTTTCGAAGTCTTCGAACAAACTCACCGAGGGCGTCTCGGCGATCTTCACCAAGCGAAAACTTGATGATGAAACGCTGGATGAACTGACCGATCTGCTGATCAGTTCTGACCTTGGCGTTCCCGCAGCGACGCGCATCACATCTGCGCTCGCGGCGGAAAAGTTCGACAAGGACATCACAGGAGAGGAAGTGCGCGAAGCGCTGTCCCGGGAAGTTGCTGCGACCCTGTCGCCGCTCGAAGCGCCGCTCGGCGTAGATGGAACCCGAAAACCGCATATTCTGCTGATGGTCGGCGTCAATGGCGCTGGAAAAACCACCACCATCGGCAAGCTTGCCCGAAAATTTGGCGATGACGGCCTCAAGGTCATGCTCGCGGCCGGCGACACCTTCCGGGCCGCGGCTATTGAGCAGCTTCAGGTTTGGGGCGCGCGGACAAATGCGCCGGTGATTGCGCGCAGTGTTGGCGCGGATGCGGCGGGGCTTGCGTTTGACGCAGTGAAAGAGGCGCAAACCGCCGGCATTGATGTCTTGATGATCGATACCGCGGGACGGCTTCAGAACAAAAAAGAGCTGATGGAAGAGCTTGCCAAGATTGTGCGCGTGATCCGGAAACTCGATGAAACCGCGCCGCATGACGTTATCTTGACGCTGGATGCGACGGTCGGACAGAACGCGCTCAGTCAGGCGCAGGCTTTTGCCGATATTGCTGGCGTCACGGGGCTGGTGATGACGAAGCTTGACGGGACGGCGCGCGGCGGCGTCCTGGTGGCGCTTGCCGACAAGTTCAAACTGCCGGTTCATTTCATTGGCGTGGGCGAAGGCGTCGATGATTTGCAGAAGTTTGACGCGGCGGCGTTCGCCGTTGCCCTTTGCGGCCTGGCGCAAGGCGATATCAACGGAAATGGGCAGGAGCAAGCATGACGAGTGGTGAGTTAAGCGAACGCCGGAAATTGACCGGCGGCGCCAAGTTCGCGGTGGATATGGGACCGCTCGTGGTTTTCATGATCGCGTATTTTCTGGGTGGCCGGCTGGCGCCGCTGGCCGGCGGCCTTGTCGGTCAGGATTGGCGCATCGGCGAGGGCGAGGAAATGTACCTTGCTGTCGGATTGTTCATGCCGGCGTTTCTGGTCGCGTTCATCTATTCGGTGTGGAAGGAACGCCGTGTGGCGCCGATGCTCATGGTCAGCGGCGTGATCATCGGGGTGCTCGGCGGCCTGACGCTTTTGCTGCATAACAAAGTCTTCTTCTATATGAAGCCGACGATCGCTTATGCGCTGTTTACGGTGGTGCTCGCCGCCGGCATGGCGACAGGGCGAAATTTTCTGAAGATGGTGTTTGACGGCGCCTTGCATATGCCGGACGAGGCCTGGAAAACGCTGACCAGACGGTACGCGGTTTTCTTTGCGGTTCTGGCGCTGGTGAATGAAATTGCGTGGCGCTATTTGATGCGTGACTGTGATCTCACTGGCGGCGCGACCTGCGCTGGGGAAAAACACTGGGTCAATCTGAAGGTCTTCGGCTTCACCATCATCAGCCTGGTGTTCACGGCGTTTCAGGCGCCGCTGATCGCCAAGCACATGCCCGATGAAAGCGCGCCAAAGGCCTAAAGCCCTTCCGCGGGATTGGAAAAGGGCGCAAAATCCGGCCGGCCGCGACTTTCGTGGTAGTGCCGCAAGGCCCAGTTGACGCTGGGAAACGCAAGATCCGGCCAGGGGATGTCTTCCCAGTCATAAAGCCCGACCTCAGCGCTTTCCGGCCCGGCAGCGATGTCCGGCGCGCGCAGGCGCCCCCGGAACATCAGCTGGATCTGGGAAATGCGGGGAATTGAATAAACCGCCAGCAGCCGGTCAATCTCAAGGTCTGCACAAGCTTCTTCCTGCGCCTCACGTATGGCCCCGTCTTCGGCGCTCTCGCCAAGTTCGAGATATCCGGCCGGCAATGTCCAGAAGCCCGCGCGCGGCTCGATGGCGCGCTTACATAAAAGGATGCGATTCTCCCAGGTCGCTACCGAACCCACGACGATTTTCGGGTTCTGGTAGTCGATAAATCCGCATGCGGCGCATACGGCTCTCTCCATGTTGTCGCCCTCTGGAATTTTTCTGACAAAATCCGGCCTTGCTGGCGTTTTCTCCATGATTCGTTCCTGTCCTGACGAAGATTTGATAGAATGCCTGCTGAATATCTGTTCCAACCCTATTTTCGATATGTCGCAGTGTTGCAATTCAAAGGAAGACGCGCGATATGTCTTTCCAAGAAATGGGCGGTGTAAAGGCCTGCGTGAATTGCAGCCGCATAAGTGGAATGTCGCCTAACGTCGTCGCATACATTACGCAGCACGGGAATCATGCCAAAGATGCCGGATTGTAAAATCTTATTCTTGTCATCGGATTTTCCTTTCAGCCCCAATCTGGAACAGCTTGTGTAAATCATCGCCGCGTTGACCCAAAAGCCGCCTTGAATTCAAGGCTGACGATAGTCATCGCCTCTAAAGAGCCAAAAACGGAGAATATAATGGCTTATTCGCTCAAGAACTCCCCTGGTCATCTGCTTCGTCGCGCCCAGCAATATGCGCACGATCTTTATTCCACAGAGGTTGGTTCATCCGGCCCCACGCCGCGCCAGTATGAAGTGCTGCATGTGGTCGCCTCCAATGCTGGCCTCAGCCAGACAGACCTTGTTCACCACACTGGCATCGACCGCTCAACCCTGGCCGACATGATCGCCCGGATGATGAAAAAAGGCCTGCTGTCACGCAAGCGCACCAAGGAAGACGCCCGCGCGAACGCCGTTTCAATTACATCTGCAGGCCGGCGGATGCTGAATTCAGCGAACGCCAAAGTCGCCAAAGCGGAAAAATCCGCTCTTGCGGTTTTGCCGAAAACTCAACAGGCGACATTTATGAAATCGCTTCGCGCTTACGCGGATGCGCTCGATAAAATGGCGGAAGCGCCAGCAGCCGCGAAGAAGTCCACCCGCAAGACGACGAAGAAAAAAGCGCCGGCAAAACGCAAGGCGCCAGCGAAGCGCAAAGCCAAGCGCAAGACACGCCGCCGTTAAATTTTGCAACGACCATCAAAGGAAACGCCGCTGGCGGCGCCAGCGGCGTTTTTTTATGCACAGGTTTCTCGGTGCGCAGGGGCTACCGAACACGTCGCCAGTCGCTATCGGGCGGCGGCCCGCCGACGCTCACCGGGCGTTCCGGGAAGCCGCCCATGGAGAGGGTGCGGTCATACATGACGAGCGCCGCCGCCACGGAAAGGTTGACGCAAAACCGTGTCGGGATTTTTACGATGTAAGCACACTTCGCCTTGGCTTCGGGAGAAAGGTCGCCTTTCTCGGGCCCAAGGAGATAGGCGGCGTTCAGCGGATGGCGAAAACTTGGCAAGGCCACAGCGCGTTCATCAAGTTCGATCCCCACCAGAACGCAAGCCTGCGGCAGGCGCATCTCCTCAAGAGTGTCCCACTCATAAAGCGGAAGGTGGCTTGCGCTCTTTGATGTGTCCGAAAGATTGATTTTCCGGGCGTCATGATGGGCGCTAATGGAAAATGCAAAACTCGCATCGAAAGCATGGGCGGTTCTGAGGACTGCGCCCAAATTCATCGCTTTGGAAATCCGTTCCGACCCGATGCCGAAATATCCGCGCATTCGCGCCCCTTGCTGCTCGCCTATCCCGGCGTAACGTCACGCGCAGGTTACGGTCAAGTAGACGGAGCTAGCCGTTTCGGGGCATGGTGCAGACATGACGACCTCTTCCTCAGCCCCTGCCGACGAGCGCATCAAGTTTCTGGTGATCGCCTATGATTGCGCGGAAGCACGGCTGGCGGCTTTTTTTGCCGGGCGCCGGGCGAAGCGTTCGAATGCGCGAGTGGTCTTGCTGGCGGTGATCGAACCGCCTGAATTCGGGCATTGGGCGACTGTGGCGGAAACCATGCGCGCTGAAGCCGAAGAAAAGGCCGAAGAGCTGCTGCGCGAGTTCGCGGCGGAAGTGAAAGCCCAATCCGGTGAAGACCCGGAGGAAGTGGTCCGCGAGGGCGTCATCGTAGAAGAAATCCGCCGGCTGATCGCTGACGATCCTGCGATTTCCATTCTCTTTCTCGGCGCCTCAACAGAAGCGGAAGGGCCGGGCCCGCTGGTGGCGTCGCTGGCGAAGAAACCTGACTATTTAAGCGGGCGGCCGATCCCGGTGACCGTGGTGCCTGGCTCCATGTCGCGTGATGAATTGCGCCGGCTGGCGGGCTGATCATGGACCGCGAAAAATTTCATTTGCCGACGCCGCATTATTTTCTTTCCCATTCGGTCGGCGCGCAACCGGTTGGCTATGAGGCGGCGGTGGCGCAAGGCTATGCTGACCCTTGGCGGAAAAAAGGGTTCCATGTTTGGGATCCGTGGTTTGAGTCGCTGGACCAGTTTCGACAGGGGCTGGCGCCAATCATCGGCGCGCAAGCTGATGATATTTGTCCGCAGGCGAATGTTTCGAGCGGGATATCGAAAATCCTGTTTGGTCTTCCCGAACGTCCAGGCCGAAGAAAAATTGTCCTGACTGAAGACGATTTTCCGACCGTGGGTTTTGCACTCGCGCAAGGAGAGGCCGCCGGCTATGAGCTTGTCTTTCTTGCCGGCGGCGAACAGCTTGCCGATCCTGACGCTTGGGCGCAGGCTTTTGCTGATGACGTTCAGATGGTTGTCGCGACGCAAGTTTATTCAAATTCCAGTGTTCTTGCGCCTGTCCCTGAGATTGCCCGCCGTGCAAGGGAGGCTGGTGTGTTCTCGCTCATCGACGTGGCGCAAGCAGCAGGGGCCGTCCCCGTAAGACTCAATGACTGGCGACCGGATTTCGCCGTCGGGACTTCGCTCAAATATCTTTGCGGCGGAACCGGCGCAGCCTTTTTGTGGGCCGACCGCGAGGCGGCGGCCAAGTCCGCGCCGCGCGATGCGGGCTGGTTCTCTCATGCCGAGCCGTTTGAGTTTGACATCCACCGTTTTGAATATGCGCCCGGCGCTGCGCGATTCACCGGCGGCACGCCGTCGATTGCGCCGTTTGCCGGCGCCGCCGCCGGGCATGCGGTTTTGAATGCCCATGGGGTCGACGCCATCTATGCGCACAATCAAAGTTTGCTGACGCGGTTGT
>JBCBSY010000063.1:0-7968 GCA_039818925.1 Pseudomonadota bacterium
GGCAAAGTTGAAGCTGGCATTCCTGAAGACGATCCGCGCAACCCGGCGACGATCGCTGACAATGTGGGCGATAATGTCGGCGACTGCGCCGGCATGGCCGCGGACCTGTTTGAAACTTATGTTGTGACGGTCGCCGCGACCATGGTGTTGGGCTCGATCCTCTTCACCGCCAGCGCTGCGCAATTCATGTTCTACCCGCTGGCTATCGGCGCCGTCTGTATTCTGACCTCAATCGGGGGGACTTTCTTTGTAAGGCTCGGCAAAGGCTCCACCAACATCATGGGCGCGCTCTACAAAGGGCTCGTCGTGACCGGTCTGTTGTCCTTGGTGGGCGTCGGCATCGTTACGTTCCAGATGTTCGGATTTTCCGATCCCATCGCATCAACGGAACAAGGCAAGCCGTTTACGGGTCTGTCCCTTTATCTGTGCGGCGTGCTTGGTCTTGTGGTGACGGGGCTGATTGTCTGGATCACCGAATATTATACCGGCACCGCCTATCGTCCGGTGAAGTCTGTCGCCAAAGCGTCGGAATCCGGACATGGCACCAACGTCATTCAGGGCCTTGCGGTTTCCATGGAAGCAACGGCGTTGCCAGCGCTGGTGATCGTTGTCGGCATTATTACGGCCTATAGCCTGGCGGGCCTCTTTGGCATAGCCATCGCCGTGACCACCATGCTGGCGCTTGCGGGCATGATCGTCGCGCTCGACGCATTTGGTCCGGTGACGGACAATGCCGGCGGCATCGCGGAAATGGCGGGCCTCGAAGGCTCTGTTCGGGACACCACCGACGCGCTTGATGCGGTCGGCAACACCACGAAAGCGGTCACCAAAGGCTATGCGATCGGGTCTGCAGGTCTCGGCGCCCTGGTGCTCTTCGCGGCCTACTTCAAAGACATCGAACATTTCGCCGCCGATCCGGAAAAATACCCGTTCTTCGCCGGCGTCGATGTCACCTTCTCGCTGGCCGATCCGTATGTGATCGCCGGCCTTTTGATCGGTGGTCTCTTGCCATATCTCTTTGGCGGCCTCGCCATGCAGGCGGTGGGCCGTGCGGCGTCAGCAATTGTTGAGGAGGTGCGCCGTCAATTCCGCGACAAGCCGGGCATTATGCAGGGTACGGAAAAACCTGACTATGCGCGCGCGGTGAACATGCTGACCGGCGCGGCGATCAAGGAAATGGTGGTGCCGTCGATGCTGCCGATTCTTTCGCCGCTTGTTGTTTACTTCGTGGTCTTTGGGATTGCCGGCAAGGCGGCGGCGCTTGCCGCTGTCGGCGCCATGCTGATCGGCGTCATTGTGACCGGGTTGTTCGTCGCCATTTCCATGACGGCTGGCGGCGGCGCCTGGGACAACGCCAAGAAGTATATCGAGGACGGCAATCATGGCGGCAAGGGCTCTGAAGCCCACAAGGCCGCTGTCACCGGCGACACGGTGGGCGATCCGTACAAGGATACGGCGGGCCCGGCGGTGAACCCGATGATCAAAATCACCAATATTGTGGCGCTCTTGTTGTTGGCGGCCTTGGCCGGTTAGCAAGTAACGTTCTAGCAAAAACCAAAAGGGCCCGCTTTTGCGGGCCCTTTTTTCTTAGCCTTTTACGGCTAGTGTTGAACGTAAAAAACATTGCGTGGAATTTCACCGCGCCGCACATTGGTGTTTGCGTGGATGATATCGGAAAGCCGCACGTCTTTGACGAGACGCAACTCCGCCGTCGATAAGTCGCGCTTATACCAGAATCGATCGTGATCTCTTAAACCCTGGAATTCTTCTGCGACGATTTTGCGGAACAGCGGTCCGAGCTGCGAGCCGTCGGCTGCAACCGGATCTTCGCTGAGACCGCCAACCCACAAATCGATGTCGTCGACACTGCCATAAGCTTTGTACAGCGCGTCCTGGCGCGCCGGGTCAGACGTGATGTCGTCAAAATCGGAAACGCGCCCAAGCCCCATGGCTTCGCGCATATCATTGTAGGAGGGAACGCCCAGGTCGCGGCCGCGCTGGATATTCAGCGAGGCAAGGTCGAACCCGCCGGCGCCCGGCGCGCCAAACAGAAAATTGCGCAGATCGTCAACGATCATCGGATCGTAGCGCTGGCTCTTTTGCGCCGCGAGCCCGCGCAAGATCGGATCAAGATCGTTTCGCCGCTTCAGGATTTGCGGCGCATTGAAAAAAGCATTGCGCAGCGCGACATGGCCGTCCCGCACCGGACGGCCGCGGCGGTCAAGCCGCAACAGATGCTTATTGATCAGCGTGTGTCCAAGCCGGTATGCGCCGCCGGCGAATTCAACCGAAATCGTTGCATCGCCGGGCTGGTAGCCCGAATAGGGAGCGATCGCATTTTTGCCGATCAAGGCGGGCAGGAATTCCTCGTAAGTGATGATCTGGATCTGCGCAATGACCATGCGCCGGGCGGCATGATAGATGTCATCGCCGGAATAATAAGGCCGACCGCGTCGAATGCGCTTCGCCCAGCGGTTATGCTCGCGCACGAACAAGGTGTGCATCACGGCGAGACCAAGCTGCTCATTGGCGCGCACATCGCCGGCGAGGAAAAGCCTGGACGGATCCGGCGTCGGGCCATTCGCATTCGGCAGGAGATCCGTGTTCGGCGGAAGGAGATCGCCCCGACTTGTCCGCAACCGTCCCGTCCCGTCATGGGTTCGTAAGGCTTCCGCGCGCTCCAGGTCAGAACCGTAGACCATCGAGCCGTCTATCCACGAAGATATTTCATTGACAGGCGCGCGCAGGTTGGAAAGATCCGTGCCGGACGCAGGGTCGATGATCGCCCGGTCAAACCGGATGGTTCTGTCGCCAAGCCCGGCTGGATCAAAGTAAGGATCGCCGCTGGGCACGGGGATGTCGAACGACCGGTCGTTGCTGGCGATGGCGTCGCCAAGATCAAGGTCGTGGTCGATGAACTGGCCCCATTGCCACAGATAATCGCTGGTCCCGTAGCTGTTCGGCAAAGACCCGCTTTGATCAGACATATGATTGCTGACGGCGCGGGCGCTTTTGCGCAACGGACCGGCCATCGCGCCGATCCCGTCGGCATAGTCGGCGTCGCCCAACCGCCGCATGGGCTGAAAGCTGGCGCCTGCAAGGGGGGCGTTCAGATTGTTGTTCGAGCCGTCAAAGGACCGCACCTCGCGGCCGCGCTGAAAGACCGGGCCAAAGCTCCCAAGTTCGTCGCGGAGCCGCGCCCGGGTTTGCGCCCGCAGGTCACGTTCGATGTTTTGCGCTGGCCTGTCATCGGCGCCGCCTCTGCGGTCAAGAGCGGACGAATGCGCCGTGGCCGCGAGGACGAAAACCGCCGCCCCGGCGAGAAATTTGCCTTTTGCCACCATGTCGCCCTCCCCAGGATCGCGCCTTAAGTATCGAACGGGATGGCGCCGAATTACAAGAACTGCCATAAGCCTCGCGGAGAATTAATTCCACGCGCATCGTTAAATTTCGCGCATAAGGCGAACCTCCTTCGCGCAACGCCCCTAATGTTCGGACTGAACCATGAAACCCGATGCGATCATCTTCGACTGTGATGGCGTGTTGGTCGATTCAGAAGTGCTTGCAATCAAGGGAGAACGCATCGCGCTTGAGGCGTTGGGGCTACGTTATTCCTCTCCGGAATATGTTCGAAAATTCGTTGGCCTGCACGACACGGCTTTTTTTTCGGCGCTTCGTCAGGATTATCTCGCGGCTCATGATGTCGAAGCGCCGGATGATTTTGAAGATCGGGTGCTGGAGGGGCGCCGCCGCGAGCGACACTTGCTGGAAATGGTCAAAGACGCCGATCAGGCGCTGTGCGCAGCCCGCGTGCGAGTTGGCCAGCTTGCGGTTGCGTCGTCCTCGCGGGCTCATTTTTTGAAATCCAAACTTGAAAGGACCGGACTTCTGGAATTGGCGGCGCCGCACATATATTCCGCCGACCTAGTGCTGCACGGAAAACCGGCGCCGGACATCTTTCTTTACACAGCAGAAAAACTCGGCGTCGATCCGGTGCGCTGTCTTGTGCTTGAAGACAGTGAAAACGGCGTCATGGCGGGGCGCGCCGCCGGTATGACAGTGTGGGGCTTTCTTGGCGGCGGGCATATCTTTGACGGCCATGGCGAACGCCTGCTCTCGGCGGGTGCGACCCGCAATATGCAGGATTTTTCCGCGTTTGTTGCGGCGCTAGACGGATTCTAAGTTGTCGACCGCGGTCTCAAGTTTATCCAGTGTCTGCGATAACGCGTCGAGATCGATGCGAAATCCGTCCGGCGCCATATGCCCGACAACCGTAGCAAACCGCGCCCCTATTGCGTCGCAGGCATCCTTGATGGCGCATCGCGGCTGCAAGGGCGGCATCAAAGCCAAGGCGCCGCCGCCGGTCATCAAAGTATAAACCAGATGCATCATATGGCTGCCCTCGACGCTGATCATGATTTTTCGTTCAAGGCAGTTTTCGAGGAAATCCTGTGCATTGTTATGCGCAACATCAATGACATCAACGCCGCGCTTTTCCAGATGAGCGCAGATATCGTCGTCATTGACCGGGGACCGCGCTTCGCCTGTATCGCCGCGGCGCAAATAAAACACCCCGCCCGGCTTTTTCGGGATCAGGCGTTCGCGCAGACGCGAACGGTATGCCTGAAAGCGCTCTTTTCGGCTGGAATTCTGCGAAAAATCCCAGAAGATCGTGGCTTCTTTGATCTCGGCGCCGTCAAGCTCCAGCCAGTTCAAACCAAACAAATCGCGATAGGCGTATAAATCCGGCCAGTTCTTGGATGTAAGCCGCGCCGGTTCTCCAAACCCCTCTGCAAGCAGCATTTGCGGCAGATCTTCGTTCAGGCAATGGCCGAAATATTGATCGCCGGTGATGCTTGCGCACAACGCAATTTGATCGAGCCTGTCGATTTTCTTGGGAATGCCTGCTTCTTTCGGCGGCCGAATACGGTAACGGAATCCGGCGCTGAAAAACGACCCTGCCGAAATGCGGGCGTTTTGAAATACATAGGCGAGAGTTGGCGCGTGACGAATTTCCCCGCCCGAAAAACTGAGCGCCATTTTCTGCCGGTAGTCTGCGCTTAAATAGTTATCCATTCGGTCAAAGGCGCCATCGAGAATAATCGCTGGCCGAAGGCGTTCAAACTCTTCGGGACACAGGACGACTTCGCGGGCGTTCGTTTGCGGGAATGTGTGAATGCCGGAAAAACGGGCGTGGGCGAAGTCAACCAAGGACTGCAAAAGAAAAGGGGGGTGCATGAAGTTTTGGCGGTTCCGGTGGCGCGACGTCGCAAAGTGCGTAACATGTATCTCCTTAAGAAGAAATGACGGGGCTTTATGTCATTCGCATCGGATAACTGGGCTGGCGCCGCGCCACAGATATTGGAGGCGCTGGCGCATGCGAATGACGGCGCCGTCGCCGCTTATGGCGGCGATGCCTTGACAAAGCGTGTTCAAGCTCGCTTTTGCGAAGTTTTTGAACGGGACTGTGCGGTTTATTTTGTCGGCACCGGCGGTGCGGCGAACGGTCTTGCGTTATCGGTGATGACGCCGCCATACGGCATGGTGCTGTGTCATGAAGAAAGTCACGTGCAGATGGACGAATGCGCCGGGCCGGAATTTTTCACGGGCGGCGCCAAATTGTTGCCGGTCGCGGGGGCTAGTGGAAAATTGACCCCGGAAGCGGTTAAGGCCGCGCTGAAAGGATTTCCGGAACGCCCGCCCCATGGGGCGCCGGCGCATATTCTCTCCCTGACGCAAGGGACGGAATGCGGCACTGTTTATTCTGTAGACGAACTGTCTGCACTTTGCGGCGCCGCCAAAGAAACTGGCTTGCTGGTCCATATGGACGGCGCGCGGTTCGGCAACGCCGTGGCGTCAAGCGGCGTTGCGCCCGCCGAGTTGAGCTGGAAAGCCGGCGTCGATGTTTTATGTTTTGGGGGCACGAAAAACGGCTGCATCGCCGCGGAGGCGGTGGTGTTTTTCAATCCCGACTTGGCGAAGGATTTCGAATTCCGCCGCAAGCGCGCCGGGCATTTGTGGTCAAAGATGCGGTTTATCGCAGCGCAGTTTGACGCCTATCTCGACAATGGACTGTGGCTGGCGCTGGCGTCTCACGCGAACGCCATGGGACGGAAGCTGTCCGGCGGGCTCGCGGCGATTGATGGCGTGGAGATTGTCTATCCAACCGATATCAACGAGGTATTTGTCACCTTCCCGGATGGCGTTGTGGAAAAACTGCACGCGGGCGACGATGTTTTTTATCCCTGGATCACGCCGGGCGATCCGGCGGATGGACGCGCCCATCGTTTGATCACGTCCTTTCGAACCACGCCACCGGAAGTAGATGGTTTTCTTGGCCGCGTAAAACAAGCGTGCGCGGTTTAAGCCTCCCGCCACCACCAGCGGCGCGTCGTCCAGCCGAGAAGCAGGACAAACAAAATCGCCGCCCCCAGCATCATCCAGCCGAGCCATGGCTGATCCACCATGAGCGCGCCGATGGAAACGAAGGCGAAAATCGGCGGCGCCATGCCAAGGGCGCTTGTCCATAAAAATGTATGAAAACGCACCGGCGCCATGCCAGATCCGTAGTTCACAACCGTATATGGTATAAGCGGGATCATCCGGACAAGGAGTAAAAATGGCGCCCCCCGCTTTTCAACAGCTTGTTCAAACCGGCGCAGCGCGGCTTCGGGGATAAACCGATAGATCAAAGGCTGCGCCAGGGTGCGGGCAAGAGCAAAGGCCAGCGCCGCCGCCGTCATCGCCCCAATCCACGTCAACACAAACCCATAGGCTTGCCCGAACGCCATCCCATTGGCGACCGCTACGGTCTCTGCAGGCAGGGGCAGGAATGAAACGATGATCATGGCGCCAATCGCCAGCAGCGGCGCCCAAGGGCCCAGCTCCTCCACCAGCGCCTCATAGCGTGCGCCGTCCCACAAAAAGGACCAAAATTCGGGCTGCAGAAAATCCATGCTGTGAAGATTTCGCATTAAAAGTGATTTGGCCAAGGACTTTCGTTCATCCGCAGCGGAAAGAAAAGCCAGGATCGGGCGGGCCGTTCGATCTTCGTGACGAGCGGGTTAGAACTTGTGGATGTCTTTGGCGACCCGCCAGGTGTTTGCATACGCGCGGACGCTTTCGGTGATCGGATCGGCATAGCCCCCGCCGATGGCCATGGAAACAGGCACGCCGCGGTCTTTCGCTGCGGAAAGCACAAGCCTGTCGCGCGCCATCAACCCATCATAGCTCAGCGCCATGCGCCCAAGCCTGTCCTGTTCCAGCGGATCAACGCCGGCCTGATATAGAACAAGGTCCGGTTTGAACGCCCAAACCGCCGGCAGTGCATCCGCAAGCGCTCTCAGATAGTCGCGGTCGCCAATACCGTCGGGGAGGGCGACATCCAGATCCGAAGGGTGCTTTCGAAAGGGAAAATTTTTTTCTCCGTGAACAGAGAGAATAAAGACATCATCGCGATGGCCCAGGATTGCGGCGTTGCCATCGCCCTGATGAACGTCCAGATCGACAATAGCAATGCGGGCGGCGCGCTTTTCCTCCAACATGGAAAGCGCCGCAACTGCAAAGTCGTTAAAGACGCAATAGCCCGACCCAAAATCATAATGCGCATGGTGTGTTCCGCCCGCCAGTTGCCCGGAAACGCCTGTTTCCAGCGCGCTGATGGCGGCGGCCCGCGCGCCGCCCATGGTTGCTCTGGCCCGGCGTGGGATATGCGCCGACCAGGGAAAGCCAATCCGGCGCATCGCTGACGCGCTGATCGCGCCAGTATCGATGGCGTCGACATATTTACGCGCATGGGCGCGCAAAAGGCTTTCGTTGTCGATCATCTTTGCTGGCGTCATTATGCGCTCGGGAATGATCGCCTCTTCGACCAGCAGGCGGCGCAGCATGCCGTATTTTGTGCCCGGAAAGCGGTGGCCTGGCGGCAGGTTGAGATCGAAGAGGCGATCATTCCCGAGCGCATAATGA
>JBCBSY010000064.1:0-7911 GCA_039818925.1 Pseudomonadota bacterium
TCAAGCTTGCTGTAGTGGACGTTGAAATTGTCGTCTTTCAGCGCGTCCGCAAAATGGCGCATGGCAGACAAGACGAAGACCAGCTTCTTTTTGTGATGGCGAACGCTGGTCGCCTCATCCATCAGCTCGCCCATCAAAATAACGTCTTTGGTTTTGCGGGCGTCCGACAGGCTTGAGATGTCGCGCGACAGCTGATCGCCCATGATCAGGATCAAACGTTTGTCGCTCACCAGGAGACCTCCTTCCCGGCATAATCGAAAAAACGGCCCGAGTGTTCAGGCGAAAGTTGCGCCAGAACGGACAGAAGACTTTGCGCAGCGTCTTGCGGGCTGGCCGTGTAGCGCCCGCGGGCATATTTTTGCGTAAGCGGCGTTTTGATGGTGCCCGGATGCAGCGCAACAATTACAGACGCCTTGTTGCGGCGCGTCTCCTCAATGGCGGCGCAACGGACAATCTGGTTGAGCGCGGCTTTCGAAGCGCGGTAGCTCATCCAGCCGCCAAGACGGTTGTCGCCGATCGATCCGACGCGGGCGGAGAGCGTTGCGAACGCGGTCGCCTCGCGGCGCTTCAGGAGCGGCATGAAGTGTTTCAGTGCGAGCGCGCTTCCAATGGCGTTTACCGCAAAGGCGCGCGCCATGATGTCGGCGTCAATATCGCGAAAGGCCTTTTCGGGTCCGACGCCGCCCACCTCGAGAATGCCAGAAGCATTAAAAATGAGGTTAAAGCCCTCGTCGCCGGCAAGTTTCTCTGCTGCGATTTCCACGCTTGCCGCATCGGTGAGGTCAAGGCCGTCATCCCGGCGCGATAGCGTTTGAAGCTGCGTGCAATGCGGATCATCACCGAGTGCGTCGGCGATGGCGGCGCCGATGCCGCCCGATGCGCCGATGACGAGCGCAGTGTACGGGTGTTCTGCGTATGACAAAGGATGCGCCGCTATTGGTTTGAACCCTGCCCGGCTTCCTTTGCAATCGCTGATAAAGCGCTTGCCATCTTCTGCGCCGCCGGATGGTCCGCAATTCCGTATTCATGGAAGGTGTGCGCCATGTCGCCATGTGAGCGTGACGGACCCGTCTTCGGCTTCAGCAACGAGCATCTTTAGCGGAAGTTCAATTCCCATCAGTTGCTCCGCGGCCATGACCGGCGCGCCGCCTTGGGGGTTGCCGAAGATGATCAGCGTGGTCGGGCGAAGCATCATATCCACCGAAGCCGCGCCCGCGGCGTGATCAATCACCGCAAATGTTTTGAACCCGCGCGTATCAATTGCAGCCTGCAACTGCGCCAAAGTGGTTGCAAAATCTACATCACTCTGAGCGCGCGCCACGTGGGGACTGCTGTGATCGGCGTCATGGCGGTTGTGTTCATAGGCTGTAGGTGAAACCCCGCTTACACAGGCGCCGGCCATGAAAAGCGATGCAGCGCTCGCCAACAAAGTTTGCATTCGTCTAGTTCCTTATTCGCTTAAGAGCGCCTCTAGCTGATCGCGATGTTCCATCATAGCGCGATAGCCCTCCCCAATAAATTCATCCGCCCGGTCAAAAGCAGTGGGCATAGCGTCGCGCATATCCGGTTTGATCAGTAAATCGGGCGGTTCGGCCTTTGCGCGGGCGCGCGCCAGATGCATCTGGAAGATATCGGCGGCCGCGTAGGCAGTTTCAAACAGGTGCGGCTTTGCGTGTGCGCGCGCCTTGGCCAGCGCAACCTGGCGCTCAATGGCTTCTCTGGTGTCGTCAATCAACCGCGTGACCGCGCCGGTCATGGTCTCCGGCGCCGCAGGTTTCTCCGGCATGGGCGCCGGAAGTGTTTGCGAAGACGGCTCAAAGCGTTTCAGCACCCGCGGCACCGCATTCAGGTCCACCGAGATCACGATGTCCGCGCCCATCGCGCGCGCCACTGATACGGGCGCCGGATTGGTGAGCGCGCCGTCAACCAGCCATCGGCCTTTGACCTGAACCGCGTGAAAAACAACCGGGATCGCGCTGGAGGCGCGGGCTGCGTCAATCACGGAGCCTTCCGTGACCACCACCTCGTCGCCCGTGGCGAGATCGGCGGCGACTGCGGCAAAATCGACAGAAAGATCCTCGATGTTTTTGTCATATCCGCGAAACGCGTCAAACGCCGGCGCGGTGTCGATGAAACCGCCATGATGCACCTTGAAGCTGAATTGCTGCATGGCGGACAAGGGTTTCAGCGTTCTCGCCCACCGCTCGAATTCATCTAGCGCGCCGATCAGATGCGCGCCCCCGACAAGCGCGCCGACAGAGCACCCGGCGATCGCCTGTGGCGCGACGCCGATTTCCTTAAGCGCGCGCAAGACGCCGATATGCGCCCAGCCACGCGCCGCGCCGGATCCAAGCACCAAGCCGAGTTTTTTCGCCAACGCCGCCTCCCTTGCTTGCGTTGCTTGTCAAGCTGGGACGGGGGAAGGCTTTCGTCAATGATCGGCGATGCGAACAGGAAGCGCAGTTTTTACGCTGGTCTGGATTAACGCGCCCCGGCGATCCTTCAGCGTCCCTGCGGGGCTGCTTGGAAAGGTTGAAGGCGGAGGCGCCCTCACCCAGTATAAGCCCGGCTTTTCCCTTTATGCCCATGCGAGCGATTGATAATGGCTGAATACGACGTCCTGATCAGGAACGCCCGGATTTTCGATGGAACCGGCGCGCCGCCGGAAATCGGCGATATTGCGATTAAAAACGGAAAGATCGCTGCACGGGGCCGCGACCTGGAAGGTGAAGCTGCGGAGACAATCGAGGCTTACGGCCAGTGGTTGCTGCCCGGTCTTCTCGACATCCATACCCATTATGATCTGGAAGTTGAGCTGTCGCCGGGGCTTTCAGAATCCGTGCGTCACGGCACAACGACCGTGGTCGTTTCCAATTGCTCGCTGGGTCTGGCTTTTGGCGCCCAGCGCGAAGAGGGCCAGGATCCGATCGTCGACTGTTTTGCGCGCGTTGAAAATATTCCCAAGCCTGTTCTGGAGCGGGTTGCGGACAAGGTGACGTGGAACGACTCCGGCGACTATCTGGATCATCTCGCCAGTTTAAATCTTGGGCCGAATATCGTGCCGATGATCCCTTATTCGATGTTGCGGATTGCGGCCATGGGCGTGACGCCGTCTGTCACCCGTGGGCCCGATGAGCGCGAAATGGCGGAAATGGAGCGCTTGCTGGAAAAAGGTATGCGTGAAGGCTATGCCGGATTTTCGTCGGACGGTTTACCCTTCCATTATCTTTCCAATGACCCAAACCGCGACAAGCGCATACCATCGCAATATGGTTCGTATAAGGAGCTAAAACGCCTGACCGGCATTGTCCGCGAATATGACCGTGTCTGGCAGGCGACGCCCCCGACCGAAAGCCCGCTGAAAGTGCTGCGCACGTTTTTGTTGACGAGCGGAAGGCTTTATAAAAAGGCATTGAAAATCACAGCGGTTGCGGCGCTTGATGTGCGCTCGAACCGAAACATAATTCGCAGCGCCTATCTGTTGTCGCGAATTCTGAATTCGCCTTTACTAAAGGGTAAGTTTGCGCTGCAGACGCTCGCGGCGCGTTTTAAGGTTTGGTCAGACGGCGCCTACACGCCGCTGGCGGAGGAGATTCCCGAATTGCGGGCGCTTGCCATGCTGGACCTGGAAGACGATGAAGGCCGCCAGAAACTTTATAACGACCCGGCGTTCGAGCGTGATTTCAAAAAAATGTGGCGCATTGGCAAAGGCGGCTTCGGCCTTAATCGGTTAAAGCGTCTTGTCCGCCTTGAGGACATGGCCTTTCGGCGGGCGGCAGAGGAAATGTATGTCGAGAGCTCGCCCGTTGCGGCATGGAAAGGCGACAGCTTTTCGAGCCTAACCCGGCGCGTCCAACAGTTTCAGCGAACAGGCGACGGCGCGCGTGATGAAGAAGAGCACGCGGTTTTTGTAACATTGCCGCCCATCGAAGATGATGCGGATTTCGTATTCGCTGCGCTGAAAAAATTCGACCGGAACCTTTACTGGCACACGGTCAGCGCGAATGCCGATACGGACATGGTTCGTAGACTGACGATGGACCCTGCTTTTCTGCCGGGCTTTGCTGATTCAGGCGCACATCTCACCAATATGGCGTTCTATGACATCAATTTGCGCGCCCTGAAAATCGCTTTCGAAGAAAGGGGCGATGCCGGGGTCGCCTATATGGCGAAGCGGCTGACCCGCGATCCGGCGGAGTTTTTCAACATTGAGGCGGGCCGGATCGATGTCGGCGCGCAAGCTGACATCGTCATAATCAATCCCGAAAGGCTGAAGGCCTATGACGGCGAAGCGGGGGTCAGGCGCGTCTATCGGGAGGTGCTGGGTCACGACCAGCTTGTGAACCGCTCTGACGGGGTGGTGGCGCATGTCTTTATCGCCGGGGCGCGTGTGTTTTCTGAGAGGCGCTTTGAGACAGGCGTCTTTGAGCAAAAGAAGCTCGGCAAGGTGCTTCTCGCTAACGACAACCGGCCTCGGGAAAAAGCGCCTCTCGCCGCCGAATAGACGAAGGCTGAACGCCAATCGCTGTCTCGCCGGCGCCCAAAAGCACGGCGTTCCTAGCCTCTGCTTGGGGAAAGCTGCAACGTCGCTTGCGGTGGCGAAACGATGCGAAGCGGGTCATAGTCACGCCTCCGAATCACCATGACGGAGAACCAACTTGTCCGGCGCAGAGAACGTGAAAACCCTGCGGAAAGAACTTCTCGACCAAAAGAACGAAGAGGACGGCCCGCGCCCCCACACCCGGGATGAAATCATCGCCATGATGGATGAGGCGGCGGAGAAAGCCGGGCGCGAGGCGGCGCCCGCTGCGCCGGCTGTCGATCCAGCAGGCAGCGGTCTGCTCGGCTCGGCGTCATTCTGGTTATTGTGGGCCGGCGTTTTCATCGCCATTGCGGCTATTGCGTATGTGATTGTGAGCGCTGGCGATGTCGGCGGGCTTGGCCTTGTGCTGGCGGGCGGCGTAGCGCTTTTGATCGCGGTGTTTATCACCGGCGCGATGATGAAAATGCTCTCGCCCGTGTTGGTGGCGGGCGTTATGTTGCGCCGGGCGACGGGAAAACGACCGGCAGAAGCGGTAGAGCTTGCCGGAGCGGAAATCCTCGGTGCATTGGGGCTTGCCGAGAAAGTGCTTGATGGGGATGCAGACGCGCGTCTGATCGCCCGGCGGGACGGCGTCGTGACCTATGCGAACCGTGCTTATTTCGATCTGGCGCGCGCAGCGGGGGTGATGGGCCCCGCCGGCTTGCCGCCGCGGATTGATCGGCTTTTTGCGCAACAGGGTGCGGAGGCGACAAAGGTGTTCCGCTTATGCAAGGCCGCCAAGAGCGCTGAGGCGGCGGAGGAAATCATCTACCAGACGATGGGACTCGCGGGCGGCGGCGAGCGCCGCCGCTTTGAAGTGAGCGTACGGCCAGTTCGCGGCGCAGAGGAACAAGTGGCCTGGCGGTTGCGTGAATTGCCTGTGGACGAGGAACAGCATGACGCGTTGGCGGCGGCGTATGCGGATTTGCCGCGCCCGATCTTCGCGCTTGAAAAGTCGGGACAGATCGCCTGGGTCAATGCGGCGACTCGCGAAAAGCTGGGCGCCGCGCGCGGCGATCTTTGCACGCTTGAGGATATTGTGCTCGGCGAAACCGGCGATCTGGTGCGCGCCTTGTGGCGGATCGATCGCGACGCCCAGCCCGCGACGGTGCGTCGTCGCAATGACGAGCCCGCAGAAGCGGCGTTTTCCGGGTTTCGACGTGGCGGCGTCGGCGAGGGATATGCGTGCATTGAGATGACCATCGATGAAACGGCGGATAAGGTGGAAGATGTCGCGCTTTCCGGCGACATTTCCGAATCGCCGTTTGGCGTTGCGATTGTCGAAGGGGAGATCAACCGCGACGGACGCATTGTCGAAGCCAACAAGGCGTTTGCGGAGGCTTTCGGCGCGCAAAAGAAAAATTCACAGCTGGCGAAATCGGTCGGTCAGGCGACGCTTGAGGAACTGGCCGAAGAAATTCGCCGCAAAACCCGCGCCGGCGGCGCGCCGAAGGCGGTTGAGGCGACGGTGGGAACCGGCGCCCGGGCGCGCACATTTGCGCTTTTCGCGCGGCCCGTTCGCCGCAAGCGCGGATCCTATGGGGTGCGTCGAACCCTGCTTTATTCGGTTGATGTCAGCGACCGCAAGCAGATGGAAGAGGAATACGCGCAGGACCAAAAGCTGCGCGGCATCGGCGAATTGGCGAGCAAGGTCGCCCATGACTTCAACAACTATCTGCAAGTTGTGATCGGCCATTGTGAGCGGCTGATGCTGAAGCATCCGGCGGGCGATCCCGCCTATCAGGACCTCGTGCAGATCCGTGAAAACGCGCAGCGCGCGGCAAACACGACAAAACAACTCCTGGCGTTTTCCCGAAAACAGACGCTGAAAAAAGAGCTGTTCTCGATTACGGAAATTCTGCGCGATTTTTCCCGTTTTCTCACCCGGTCGATTGGCGAAAAGGTCAAGCTTGAGTTGATTAACGGCCGGGCCTTGCCGCAAGTGAAGGTGGACCGCTATCAGCTTGAAACAGCGATCATGAATCTTGCGGTCAACGCCCGCGACGCGATGGGCGCAGCCGGGGGCGCGCTGACGATCCGTACAGAACGTATTGCTGCGAGCGACGTAAAATCACGCGACGTGGCGGGCCTGATTGAACAGGATTATGTGTTGATCGAAATCGCCGACACTGGTCCTGGCGTCCCCGCGGAAATCGCCGACAAAATTTTTGACCCGTTCTTTACGACGAAGGAAAGCGGCAAGGGAACGGGCCTTGGGCTTTCAACCGTCTATGGCGTTATTCGCCAGCTTGATGGCGTAATCGCACTTAAGAGCCCGCCGGGAAAGGGTGCGCGTTTTGAGATCTATCTGCCCGCTTACGAGGCGGAGGAGGAAACGGCGCCGGCGACGCAACAGGTCGCCGCCGGGCGCGAACCACAGGACCTGACGGGCGCTGGCCGTGTGTTGATCGTCGAAGACGAAGACCCGGTGCGCAATTTTGTCGTCGCAACGCTCTCTGATTGCGGCTACGAGGTCAGCGAAGCCGCCGATGCCGAAGAAGCGCTTGAAATGCTTGAAGAGGATATGGATTACGATCTGATTATTTCAGACGTCATGATGCCCGATATCGATGGGCCCACCATGGTGAAGCAGGCGCGCGAAACGCTTGGCCTGCAGTCGAAGGTGATGTTCATGTCGGCCTATGCCGAGGCGGCGGTGCGCGAACAGCTCGATCTGATTGACGGCGCCGGATACATCCAGAAACCGTTCACCTTGAAGGGCATCGCCAGCCAGGTAAAAGAAACACTTTATTCGCCAGCGGATTAATGGCGTGCGTCGGCATCGGGCCTGGGCGGGCCCGGTGACGCCAGATATGAGACGGGAAGAGAAAGCGTAAAGGCGGCATGCGGCAGATTGTTTTTGACCTTGAAACCACCGGCTTCAAGTTTGCGGAAGGGCACCGGATTGTTGAGATCGGCGCCGTGGAGCTGGTCAATGGCGCGGTGACCGGCCGCAACTACCACACCTATGTCAATCCGGAACGCGACATGCCGGATGGCGCCTATCAGGTGCATGGCCTTTCCGCCGCGTTCCTGAGCGACAAGCCGGTCTTCACCGATTCAAGAGTCGCAGACGCTTTTGTTGATTTCGTCGGCGACGCGGATCTTATCGCGCATAACGGCGTCGGCTTTGACCTGCCGTTTCTGAACGCCGAGCTTGAAGCGGCGCAATTGCGCAAGCTGGAAAACAAGCTGATCGACACGCTTCATATGGCGCGCCGCAAATTTCCCGGCGCGCCGGCGAGCCTCGACGCGCTCTGCGCCCGCTTTGGGATCGACACCACCACCCGAGAGCGCGACGGGCACGGCGCGCTGCTCGATTCAAAACT
>JBCBSY010000065.1:0-7847 GCA_039818925.1 Pseudomonadota bacterium
GCCGTCTTGTCGATATGAAGGATCAATGGTCCGGCACCCTGGTGCTAATCGGTCAACCTGCGGAGGAGATTGGCCTTGGGGCGCTGGCCATGATTGAAGACGGTTTGTTCAAGCGCTTTCCAAAGCCTGACTATATTCTGGCGACGCACACCTCCGGCTGGGATCCGGCGGGCGACGTCACCTACACCCCCGGATGGGCGCTCGCCAATGTGGACAGCGTCGACATTATCGTGAAAGGCGTCGGCGCTCATGGTTCCGCGCCGCATATGGGCAAGGATCCGATTGTCATCAGTTCGCAGATTGTGAATGCGTTGCAGACCTTGGTCAGCCGCGAAATCGATCCACAAGACGCCGGCGTCGTGACGGTCGGCGCATTTCAGGCTGGCTATAAGCATAACATCATTCCCGATCAGGCGCATTTGCAGCTGACGGTTCGGTCTTATGAAGATGACGTTCGCAAAACCCTGCTTGACGGGATTAAACGCATCGCCGAGGCGCAGGCGCGCGCCGCCGGGCTTCCCGACGACCTCATGCCGGAAATCAAGATCGAAAGCGACTACACGCCGTCAACCTTCAATGACGAGGAACTGACCGCGCGGGTCATGGGCGCTGTCGCCGACAGCATCGGGGCTGAGCGGGTGTACGAGCGCCCGGCCAGCATGGGCGGCGAAGACTTCTCCCGCTATAGCCGGACGCCTGAAGGCATTCCTGCGCTGATTTTCTGGACTGGCGGTAACGATCCGGAAGCGATGAAGGCAGCCCGCGAAGGCAAAGGCCTCCTGCCGCCCGCGAACCACTCGCCTTTCTTCGCGCCGATACCGGAACCGACGTTGAAAACCGGCGTTCATGCGATGACCGTCGGCGCGTTGGAGTTATTGGGGGACTAGCGGCGCCTGCCGTGGCTGTCGCTTACTTGTGTTCGAGAAGAAGTGTGCCTTCTTTCTCCACGCGTCCTGCGATTGTTTCAGCGATGGTGGCAAGGAAACCCGGCAGGGTGGCGGTAATACGGATATGCGCCGGAAAAACATCGACAGCGCCAGTGATATTCTGACCAAGGCCCTTTGCGGTAAACGAGAGCGTGTCTTCGCTTGTCCAGGTTTCGTCAAACTTAAACATCATGCCGCCGGTCATGGCGCTTTTTAGCTTGTCGAAGCCATTGCGAACACGCGTGCGGGCTTCTTCCTTGCCGAGGTCATGAGAAATGGTGACGGTTACGGGGCGGGACATGAAAAGACTTCCTTTTGAGCCTCTGGAATTATGAAATGGGCATTCCATTCGCCCGTTCAACCGCCTAAACGCCTGACTTTCCGCCAACGTGCATTCGCCGTCGCTCTGAGGTAATGTCCCTGCGGGGCATTTGGTATCAGGGGTTTGGGATGCGTTTGGTAACTCTGTTTTTTGCGCTTGCAGCGCTGGGTTGTGCTGGGGCGATTGCTTTGGCTGGGCCGGGAACCCAGATGGGCTGGTGGGAGTATGGCGACGGGCTTGGGCTCATCCGAAAGGTTTCCGCGCCGATTGATCTTGGTCCGCTCGCGCTGTCGCCGATTTTCACTGCCGGGGCGTTGGCGGGGTTGAGCGGCGTCATTGTCTTCTTTCTGAGCGCTCGGACGCTCGGAATTTTTGCAATCATTTGTGCGCTTGCCGCCGCAGGCGCCGGTCAGGTGCCGCTGCAGATGCGGGCGGCGTTTGAGGCGAACCCGTTCATCCATGATGTGACCACTGATTTTGACGACCCGCCGGCGATTGTCGCGGCGGCCGAGCTTGAGCGGAACAACCCGCCCGCTTATTTAGGCGATGAGCTTGTGCCAAGATCGGAATTGACGGTCGCAGAAGCGCAGGCCGAAGCGTTTCCGGATATCACGCCGCGAAAGGTCAATCGCAGTCTGGATGAAACGGCGGAAATCGTACGCGTAATTTTACGTGACATGAAAATGGAAATGCTTGACGAAACGCTGACCGATGAGGGTTGGCGCCTGGAGGCGGCGTATACATCGACATGGTTCGGATTTGTTGATGACTTTGTTGTCCGGCTGACGCCAGAGGGATCGATGACGCGCGTGGACGTGCGATCGAAGTCAAGAGTCGGCGGATCAGATCTGGGCGCCAACGCTGCACGGGTGCGGGCGTTTTTGGAACGTCTTGAAGCGGCGACAGCCTGATCAGTTCGTTGGCGGATTGCTGAGCGCGCCGTTGACCGAGATATCTGCGTCAAACGGTACGGTGCCGCCCGTTAACCGCGCCTTGCCGTTGATCAACAGCTTCAGGCATTCGGGATAGAGCCGATGTTCTTCTTCAAGAATGCGCGCTGCAAGAGTTTGTGCGTCATCGCCCGGTAGGACCGGCACCGCCGCCTGGCCGATAATCGGGCCCGCATCGACTTCAGCGGATACGAAATGCACTGTACACCCCGAGAGTTTTACGCCGGCTTCGATGGTGCGTTCATGGACGTGTAAGCCATCGAAGGCGGGCAGGAGCGAGGGGTGAATGTTCACCAGCCGCCCGCGCCAGTCACTGACGAATTTCGGTGTCAGGACCCGCATAAAGCCCGCAAGACAAATGAAGTCGACCTTTGCGGCTTTTAACGCATCATGCAGCGCATCATCGAAATCTTCGCGGGTTTCAAAATCCTTGTGATTGATGATTTCGCGCTGAATGCCGGCGTTGCCCGCCAGTTCAAGCCCTTGCGCTTTGGGACGATTGGAAATCACCAGCACAATCTCGGCCGGGTAATCGGGATTTGCACACGCGTCGATCAGCGCTTTCATGTTGCTGCCGCGGCCGGAAATCAGAACTGCGATATGGGCTTTCGGCATCAGGATGCGCTCACAATGTCGCCAATAACCCAAGCCTGTTCTCCGGCGTTGGTTAACTTTTCGATCGCGTTATCGACCGCCTCCGGCGCAGCAATCAATACGCCGCCGACGCCGCAGTTAAATGTCTGGCGCATGTCTTCCATCGATATGCGGCCTGCCTCCTGAAGCCACGCAAAAAGCGGCGGCAGCGCCAATGCGGTCTCGTCGTAACGCGGCTTTGTTTGGTCAGACAGAACCCGCGGCATGTTGTCAGTGAGACCGCCGCCGGTAATATGCGCGAATGCTTTCACCCGCTTGTCGGGGACCAGATCAAGCACCGGCTTGACGTAAATCCGTGTCGGTTCGATCAAGGCCTGGCCGAGTGTCTTATTCTCATCGAAAGGTGCGGCGCTGCTGTATGAAACGCCGGCATCAGCGGATATTTTCCGGATCAACGAATAGCCGTTTGAATGGGCGCCGGAGGATGCAAGCCCGATCATGATGTCGCCGGGCTCCACTTTTCTGGGCAACAGGTTTCCGCGTTCGGCGGCGCCGACGCAAAATCCGGCAAGATCATATTCGCCGGGGTCGTACATGCCGGGCATTTCCGCCGTCTCGCCCCCGACCAGAGCGCACCCCGCCTCGGCGCACGCCTTGGCGATCCCGGCGACGACGCGCGCGGCGGTGTCTTCGTCCAGCTTGCCCGTGGCGAAATAGTCGAGAAAGAACAGCGGCTCTGCGCCTTGCGCCAACACATCGTTGACGCACATGGCCACGAGGTCGAAACCGATTGTGTCGTGGATGCCGGTTTCAAAAGCGATTTTCAGTTTCGTGCCGACACCGTCTGTGCCCGATACCAGAATCGGATCGCGAAAACCGGCGGCCTTCAAATCAAACAAGCCGCCAAACCCGCCGAGCGCCGCATCGGCGCCGGGCCGGGCTGTTGCACGCGCCAGCGGACCGATCGCATCCACCAGCCGCTCGCCAGCTTCGATATCAACCCCTGCTTTTTTGTATGCTCCGCTCATCCTCGCGCCTTATCATTGCCCGATGTCCTACGCAGGGTTGAGACGGCAGGCAAGAAGGCGAGGACTGCCTATTGTATGCCCGCCGCACCTGATCCAGCATCTTCCAGAGCAAGCCAGTCATGACGCGGCTGTCCAAGGGTCAGGTCCAGAAACATCGGTGCAATGCTCCACAGACGCCGAGTCCGTGCATTGGAAAGGATGATGATCCCGGTGTTTTCCTCAGGCACGAACACAATTTGCGCGCCGTATCCGTCGACTGACCCGCTATGGCTGACGACACGCGTTCCGGCATAGTCGTAAAGGCGCCATCCGAGCCCGTATCGCGACGACCGCAGATTTTTCATGACGGACCGCATGCGGCGTGATTCGGCTGGCGTATCGACTTGCGGCGCATGGATCAGGTTCAGGACGGACGGCGACAGGATTTCAGGGGCGCCGCCCAACTGGGCTTTCAACCATTGCGACATGTCGCGGATGCTAGCGTTGACGCCGCCCGCGGCAGGCGTCGAATAATAGGGGGGCTTTACGGGAACCACTTGCCAAGGGTTTGGCGGCGCTGACCTGTCGCGATTCCGACGGCGCCGGTGCGGGCGCGCCCAGTCGTCATTCGCTTTCAGGGCGTTTGCGCCAAAAGAGGCGCTTGTCATGTTCAACGGAACGAAGATCCGCTGGCGGACGAGATCCGGATAAGGCGCGCCATAGGCCTGCGCTGCGGCACGGCCTGCAATATCAAAGATGATATTCTGGTAAGCGTAGCACTGACCCACAGGGCAAATGGGTCTTACCTTGCGATATTGGGGGAGTATCTCATCAGGCGGGATCCCTGCTTCCAACAGATTGTCATAGGCGTTTGGCGGCAGGCTGGTCCTGTGGCTGAGGAGGTGCTGCAGCGTCAACGTACGTTCGGCATTTCTGGCGAGCGCAAAGTCTGGAGCGAAATCAGTCGCCGGCGCATCGAGCGACAATCGCCCTTCTGATACAGCCAATCCCACAAGACTTGAGGCAAACCCCTTGGAAAGCGATGCAATCCGGAACCGCGTGTCAGGAGTCACCTCAGCAGTCCCGTTTACTTCTGTGACCCCATAGGTTTTTAAGAATACGGTTTCATCGTCGCGCACGACCGCAACGGCAAGGCCCACAAAATCGCCCGTTTCCATGGCCCGTTGGAGGGTTTGGTTGATTTCCGCAAGTTTGCGCTGTTCCAGACCTTCGGGGGTCGCAAATGGCGCAAGTTGAGTGGGGCCGCCTTCCTGTGCGCTTGCGCCTGAGCCCAGAAGCAGCGCCCATAGGGTCGTAAAAAAGCATAAAAATCGACCCATTCGACACTCCACAGAATTTGCGTCCTGGCTTTATGCTGGGGCTTTTTACTTGGGGTCAAGGATCAATGCGGCGGCCTGAAATATCGTAAAGGCGAGTGGATTTAGGCTCGTTTCCCAGCGCAGGCGCGGCTATAAATCGCCGCAAATGGCGATTATGCTCGCCTGAAGCCGGGAAACGGAGTTTTTGATGAGATTTTTTCGCGTCGCCGCCGCCATGATGGCGGCCGTTCTGGCAAGTGTAGGTTTGGGGGCGTCTAGCGCCTTGGCGGCGGGCGAGGATGTCTTTGTAGTGCCGAGAGTGACGGTGCAGGCGCAGGCCAACAGCGCGACGGCTGCCAAGTCGATCGCCCAGCGCGATGGCCGCCGCAAAGCCATGGAAATCCTGTTGCGCCGGCTGACTGTCGAAGATGACTGGGCGTACCTGCCGAAAGTCGGGCCGGAAATACCGGAGACCGTTGCTGATGCGGAAAGCATGCCGGACGATGGTCTGGCTCTCCCAGACCCAAACGGCGTGCAGCCCGACCCTTTTGCCTATCGCGATCAACCGCAAATGACATTGAGCGATGCGGCGCTTGAGCAACTTGAATCCGGCTTTGAGGTTTATAACGAGAAAAGCTCGGCGCAGACCTACCGCGCGTTTATTACTTATCGTTTCAAGCCCCCCGCCGTACGCCGTCTTTTGCGCGAAGCGCGCATCCCTTATTCGGAAGCCCAGACCCGTACCGCATTGGTACTCCCGGTGCTGGAAACCGCCAATGGTCTATACCTTTGGGAGGAGAACAATCCGTGGATGGCGGCTTGGAAAGTTCGTCCGTACAACAATGAGCTGACGCCAATGACGGCGCCGCTTGGCGACCTTGAGGATTCTGCGACGCTTGGGCCGCGCCAGGCGCTGGCGTTGAATGAAGCGTCGTTGTCAGCGATGGCGGAGCGTTATTCAGTCAGCCAGGTAATTGTGGCTCACGCAAGCCTGCGCCAGCAAGACGGCGAACACCGGCTGCGGGTGCGCCTCATTAATGGCTATAGAGAATCCGGCGAAGTTGATGATGCTGAGATCATGTCTGATATCGCGCCGGATGAAGCGGCAAATTTCGGGACCGGGGTTGTGCAAGGTCCGGCGACCAATAGCTACAACCGCGCCAGGGTTGGCGATATTCTTGCAGAGGCTTTTTTCCGCCGCCCCGCCGGAAACTTTCCCGCACTTGCCGAAGAGGCGATTGAGGTCGTCATCGCTAAACACGCCAAACCCTGGAAAGAACAAACGCTGATCGACCACACCGAAGCTGCCTTGCTCGAGGCAAGTGCTTATTTCCGTTCGCTTGGCGAATGGGCGAAAATTCGCGCCGCCTTAATCTCAACACCGCTGGTCGGGTCTGTTCAGGTCCGTTCGCTTTCGCGTCAGGGAGCGGAGATGCTGGTCCGGGCGTATGGTGATCCGGACAAGTTGATTGTCGCCATGGAAGCGCAAGGGCTCGCGCTCTGGACTGAGGATGGCGAGCGTTGGATGGTGGCGACACCCGCCACTGCACAGCAAATCCGCAGGGATGATCGCCGAAATCGCCGTCGATTTGGCGACAGCCAGCCCATTTCGCCAGTACAACCTGCCGCTTATGAAGAGAGCAGCGAGTACTCACCTTACTAATCGACGCGCCGCTGGCGTCGAATGCGATAATTGTTGCATGCATCAATGGTAACGTCAGAAGTACGGCAATTGCCGCTTAAACTGCCGGAAACGTTGCCGCGCTATGACGCGGCGACTTTCATTCGTGCGGACGCTAACGCTGCGGCTTGGCGTGCCGGAACAGCATGGCTGAATGCGCATGAATCCGTGATGACCGTGTGCGGTCCCGCGGGCGCCGGCAAAACGCATTTCGTTCAGGCGCTTTGCGAAGGAAGGTCAATTGCCGTCATCACCGACCGGGACTTTGAACAGAGCGGTACGGAGCCTGGCGTTGGTTTGATTTTCATTGATGACTTGCCCGTCACGCGCCCGGAGGTTTTTTTGACAGCTCTTGAGTCCGGGATCGAGGCGGGACGCCGATTCATTCTTGCGGGCGAAGGGCACCCTTCATCCTGGTCACGCGGCCTGAAGGACTTGCGCACCCGGATAGAGGCTGCGCCGCGCGCAACGCTCTCGGATCCTGATGAAGCGCTGATCCGGCTGGTTATCGCCAAAGGCTTTCGCGACCGGCAGGTTGAAGTCAATAGCGCGGTCATCGATTATGCGGTTCCTCGCCTGACGCGGACTTTTGCCGCGGCCCGGCGGTTTGTGGCGCTTGCCGACAAGGCGGCGCTTGAAGAAAAAAGAAAAATAACGACGCCTTTAGTGCAAAAAGTTCTCGATAACCTTTCTGAAGGCGATCCCGCAGCATAAAAGAAGCTGCAGGAGAACAGCAATATAGGAGCGGTTCGTGGCGGCGGATGACGGGGTAGGGAAGAGACTGGAAGCAGCCCAGGTGATTGCGCCGGATGCGCCGGAGCGGTTTATCAATCGAGAGACGTCCTGGCTCGCCTTTAACAGCCGCGTTCTGGAAGAGGCTTTCAACGAAAACCACCCCTTGCTGGAGCGCCTGCGGTTCCTTTCGATTTCGGCAAGCAATCTCGATGAGTTTTTCATGGTGCGCGTTGCCGGCCTTCGCGGTCAGGTCCGCGAAGGCGTAGGCGCCTTCGACGGGGGTCACCGTCGTCGCCAGGACCGCGCCCGTCGA
>JBCBSY010000066.1:0-7846 GCA_039818925.1 Pseudomonadota bacterium
GTTTTCCTGACCGGCGAGCGCACTATGAAGCGCAAGATTCAGGAATTGATGCTGGCGGTCTGGAAAACGTTCTTGGCGAGCTGTTGCGTGATCGTGGATCCGCCCTGGCGCACCGCGCCCTGATTGGCGTTGACGATCAAGGCGCGGACAATCGAGACCGGATTGGCGCCAAAGTGATGGTAGAAATTGCGATCCTCAACCGCGAGCACCGCATTGGGAACATGCTCGGGAAGATCCGCCAGCCGAACCGGCGCACCCTGCGCCACGCCTTGCATCATGATCGGCGCGCCGTCGGCCGCAAGCAAGGTGATGCGCGGGCCGCTTTCTTCCCGCCATAGGCCGGCCGTATCCGGCAAGTCGCTCGCGAAATAGGCAAAGAGCGCAGACAGCCCGATCAGCGCCGTCAGAGCGAAAACGCCGATTTCCGACGCTGCACGTGCAAATGGCGCAAACCGGGACGCGGCTTGCTTCGACTGTCGCCGGGTGCTTTTCCGGCGAGCCCCGCTCCGGCGCCGGCGGGCGCGCAAAGGGGTTTTTGCCCGAGACTGCTTCGCTCTTGCAGATTTCCGACTGGGAGGTGGTCTAGCGGCCATCTCTTATGCATCGAATCTTGTGGTTAACGGGGAGTAAATTATTGTTATCGCCCAGATTTTAGGGCCATTTTGTTCCCTCGGGAATGGCGCCATAATGCATCTGAAAACACACCAATAGTGAAAAGCAGGTGTTGGAAGGATCTGGCATGCCGGAAGGGGCGGCGGCGCTCAGCGCTTCAATTGATGAAAAGACCGATGCGATCGTGGACGCTGCACGCAAGACTTTTCTTGCACGCGGCTTTGACGCCGCCAGTATGGATCAGATTGCGCTGACGGCCGGCGTCTCGAAACGAACCGTATACAACCGGTTCCGCTCCAAGGAGGAGCTGTTTGCAGCCGCGATTACCGAGAGTTGCCGGAATCTCCTGCCGGTCAATGTCAGTGATATTGAATCAACGCTTCCGCCGGAAGACCTCATTCATGCGCTGGGCCGCCAATTCCTGAAAGGTGTTCTCGATCCGGAAGCGATCGCGCTTCGCCGCATCGCCGCCTTTGAGGCCGAACGCACACCTTCCATCGGGCGCTCCTATCTGGAGCATGGGCCAGGCTCCATGGCTGCGCGCTGCGCGCCTATTCTCGCGCGGCTCGCCGCAAAAGGCGCTTACAAAATCGAGGATCCCGAACAGGCGATCTGGCAGCTTGGCGCGCTCATCACCGAGCCGCTCTATACAAAAGCGCTTCTTGGCGAGGTGCCCCAGGACCTCGACCACGCGATCGATGCGCAAGTGGAAATGGGCGTCGCGGCGTTTGGCAAGATTTACGCACCCCGCTAGGTCCGGGCGCGGTCAAAGCTGATCTCGATCTTGCAACGGGCGACCGGCCGGAAAATCTCAAATCGACCTGAAACAATGATTGTTTATGCGCATGACGCTACGGACGAAAACGGCGCCACAAAAAAACCGGCGCAGCTGACGCTGCGCCGGTTTCGAAATCCACGTTGCGAAAGCCTTATTCGAAGCTGATCACGACGTCTGCACGACGGTTCAGCGGTTCGCGAACACCGTCCGCTGTCGGCTTGGCAAGGTTGGTTTCGCCGAATGCTTCCAAGCGGATGCGATCAGCTGGGACGCCGTTGGCGATCAGGCCGTCACGCACTGAGCGGGCACGACGCTCGGAAAGCGCCTGATTGTAAGCCGAACCACCCGATGTATCGGTGTTGCCAGCAACAACAACTGTCTCAATGTCGTTTTCAAGCGCGCGCGAGGCCGCCTCGCGCACAAGCGTTGAAGCTTGCGGCGTCAGGTTTGACTTGTCGTAGTCAAAATAGACCGTGAAGTTGATCGGATCGAGATCAGCCGACGTGTCCTCAACTGGCTGCGGCGGACAAGAGGCCGAAACCGGTACGCTCGACCCGTCCCAGCAGTCTTTGTACTGGACAGCTGGCGCAGGCGCGGCATCAGGACCAAAATCCCAGCGCAGACCAGCGAAAAGGTTGTGGTTATTGTAGGCCGACTCAAACGCAGCAGACGAACCGCCGAGCGTACCTGTGTAAGCTTTCTTCTTGGTATCGAAATAGCGGTAGGATACGTCAAGAATTAAGCCCTCCGCGAGGTCAAAAGCCAAGCCCGCGATCGCCTGGTAAGCTAGGGTGAATCGAGAACCGCCATAAGTAATTGATGTGGCAGGCGAGCCAGTCGGATTCGTGCCGGAAATGTCATGGTCAATGTTTGCGAAGCCGATGCCCAAGCCGACATAAGGCGTGGCAATGCTACTTACGCCTTCGAAATCATAAAGAACATTACCCATCACAGACAGGGCCGAAACATCACCGCCGATGGTTCCCGTTGGCCAGCCGGAGAAGCCACCACCATCCGGATCGATCGAGTCGATGTCATTTGAGCGATAAGAAAATTCTAGCTCGGCGCGAACATTGTTCGTGTAAGCATAGCCAAGCGCCGCGTAAATCCCGATTCCAGTATCATGCTCTTGCGAACTGTCGAAAACAAACGGGCCCGCACCGTTAGATCCATCATTATTAATATCGGTATCGCCGTCAAAAATCGTAACGCCGGCGCCGATCGCGCCGTAAAGGCCTTCATAGGCCTGGGCAGCCGGCGCAATCGCCAATGTCGCAGCAGCCGCCATCAAAGTCATCTTGAGTTTCATCGTTCCCCTCCTCAGGTGGACCATAAAGACAGGCCGCCATCATTTGAATGGGGGCGGCTTCCGGTGAATTTCAACAATTTCGTAGCGGGTTTGACGCCCGAAATATAGCCTCATTCCACCGAATTTCATCAAATCGCTTAATATCCGATTAACGATGTTGCATCAACGCATCGCTGCCAGCAAGCTGACCACCTGTTTCCGCCCAATGGGTGGCTATTAGGTCACACTTTCCCCTTGTCGCCGATGCTGGAAAGGGTAATGCATGCGCCGCTGTATCTATTTCTTTCTGTTAACCTTCTCAACATCTGGACTTGCCGATCCCGGCGCCAATGACGGACTTTTACATCGCCTCCAAGCCGACGTCTCTGCGCCGCGGATCGCAGCGGATATCGAGCGGCTGGTGAATTTCGGCACCCGCCATACGCTATCGGAAACCGAATCAGATAGCCGGGGTATCGGCGCGGCCCGGCGCTGGATAAAGGACGAATTTGAGAGGATTTCAGCCGAATGCGGCGGCTGTCTCGAGGTCACTTATGTGAGTGATTTCGTTGAGGGCGAGCGCCGCATCCCGAACCGAACCGAAGTCGTCAATGTCGTCGCAATCCAGCGCGGCCGGCTTGACCCCGACCGGATCGTGATGATGAGCGGTGACATCGACTCGCGCGTGAGCGACCCGATGGATGGAACCTCTGATAGCCCCGGCGCAAACGATAACGCATCAGGCGTTGCTGGCGTTCTCGAAGCGGCCCGAGTTCTCTCCAAGGAAGAATTTGCGGGAACGATTGTTTACGCCGCCCTCTCCGGCGAAGAGCAAGGGCTCTTTGGCGGCGCAATCCTGGCGGATTACGCCACGGAGAATGGCTGGCGAGTCAAAGCGGTCCTGAATAACGATATGATCAGCAATATCGAAGGAATTGACGGTGTTGTCGACAATTCGACGGCTCGGGTTTTTTCAGAAGGCGTGCGCGCTGTAGAAACGACTGAAGAAGCGCGCCAACGGCGTTTCACCGGCGGCGAAGTGGACAGTGCTTCGCGTAATCTGGCGCGCTATATTGATCAGTATGCGGATCGCTATATTCCTAATCTGGACGTTATGATGGTTTACCGGCTCGACCGGTTCGGGCGCGGCGGCCATCATCGCCCTTTCAACGAAGCTGGGATGCCGGGCGTGCGCATTATGGAAACCCATGAACACTATGATCGCCAGCATCAGGATTTGCGAATCGAAAACGGCATTTCCTATGGCGATGTGTTGTCCGGCGTGAACCCGGAATATGCGCGCAAGCTGACGGCGCTGAACGTGGTCGCCCTGGCGGGCATGGCTGCAGCCCCGCCCTTTCCAGCAAATGTCTCTTTAGAGGGGGCCGTGCGGCCATCGACAACATTGAATTGGACCCGCCCGGAAGGCAGAGCAGCCCGAAATCTCGCCGGGTATCGGGTGTACTGGCGTCTGACCGACGCCCCGCAGTGGACTTATAGCCGGTATGTCGGCGACGTTTCAGAATTCACCTTGGAAAATATCGTCATCGACAATTATTTCTTCGGCGTTACATCCGTGGCCAAAGACGGGGCTGAAACACCTGTCGTGTTTCCAGGACCCGCAGGAAGCTTTGGCGACTAGAATTTCGCATACGCACAAGATGCGCCTTTTGCCCCATTCATTTAGGAGAAAGGCGCCGCAAACCCGCAACCTATTTGCGAATGCGTCAACCTTCGACGTATTGACCCGCAGATCGCCACGCATCTTTCCTGTGGAATTATATGTTAACGTCGGTTAACCTCCGCTCTCGGGGAAAAACCGATTTTAACGTGGGGTGTCCAAATGAAAGCTATTATCTGGCTTATTCTCTTGTTGCTTGCTGCTGCTGGCGCGGCGTCGATTGTCGATTATTTTGATCTTTATGACGTGCCGATGGTTGAGGTATCCAAGCAGGAAGCGATTGCCGAATAATCTTAACGCACCCTGAAACCGCCAGTCATGAAATTGACTTGCACTGTTTCAGGGTGCGTTTTATTTTGCCTGATGACGGTGCTCCCTTAACGGGAGAGAATAGGGAACGCGGTGCTAATCCGCGGCTGTGCCCGCAACTGTAAGCGGCTAGGTTTTTCCGCATAAATCACCACTGGCTTTCGGCGGTTACGCCGGCGCCGGGAAGGTGGTGGAAAAACCAGCGATCCGCAAAGCCAGGAGACCTGCCGTCAACGTCGTCTCTCGCCCGGCCGGGACCAGCCGATGCGAGCGGTGAACCCGTTATGGCGACTTTCGAAACATGAAAGGAACGCCCATGACGGAGACATCATGGCTGGCGGCCGCGCCGCTTCGCCGAAACATACACTCGAAAACATCACGTATTTTTATTGCCGTCGCAATTAACTGCGCCGCCATTCAGCCGGTCATCGCTCAACCGTTTGCTCAAGACGTGCCCGACGAGATCACCGTGTCGGCGATGCGCGCGCCAACGCTGATCTCGCAAACCGGATCATCCGTTTCGCTGATCACTTCCGAAGACATCGCAGCACGCCAATACGCCTACCTGTCCGACGCCTTGCGCGACGCCGCCAGCGTTGCAATCGCGCGCAATGGCGGCGTCGGCGGCGTTTCAAGCGCACGCATTCGCGGCGCGGCGAGCGGGCAAACCCTGGTGGTGATCGACGGCGTTGTCGTCAACGATCCCGCCGCCCCGCAAGGTGGGTTTAACTTTGCCAATCTTGACGCCGCCGACATCGACCGCGTCGAAATTCTGCGCGGCCCCCAAAGCCTGCTCTATGGTGCGGACGCGATTGGCGGCGTCATCGCCATCACCACCAAACGCCAAGGGGCGGGCGGTTTTATCGAAGGCGGCTCTTTCGGAACTGTCCGCGCCAATGCCGCGCTCGCATTTGAAAACGCAGGTCACTTTGGACGTCTGTCAATCACGGGCGCACGAACAAACGGCATTTCGCGTGCCGACGGCGGCGCGGAGCGCGACGGATTTCGAACCCTTGCCGGTTCAGCCCTAGCCGGCGCGCAATTCAGTGATCATTGGCGCGGTGAAATAACAATCCGCGCCAGCGCTTCGGAAGCCGATATTGATGGATTTCCCCCGCCGGATTTTGCTTTGGCGGACACAACAGAAATCGAACAAACGAAAGATCTTTTGCTTGCGGGCCGGTTGCTTCAGTCTTTTGACGGTTTCGATGGCGCGTTAAGCGTTTCCTACAACCTCATTGATCGGGAAAATCGCGATTCGGGCGCATCTATTTTTACAGCCAAAGGCGACCGTTTGACAGCGGACTATCTCGCGGCCATCCGCCTGGAAGAACGCTGGCGGCTCATCGCCGGTGCGGAAGTGGAAAAAAGCGCTGCAGATGTTTCCGGCGTCGACGAGAGCGTTGAGACTGGCGCGGTGTTCGCTTTGGTCGAATTTAAGCCAACTGATGCGATCACTGTGTCCGCTGGCGGCCGCCGCGATGAGTTCTCAAATTTCGAGGGCGCGACAACCGCGCGTGTCGCGGGCGTGTGGAATGTGCTTGCGGGACTGAACGTCCGTGCGAGCTGGGGTGAGGGGTTTCGCGCGCCAACGCTGTTCGAACTCAATTTCGATCAGTTCGGCGTTGTGCCCAATCCAGACCTCCGACCGGAAAGGGCGCGCGGGTTTGATATCGGTATTGAAAAACTCCTCGGGCGCGATAACCAGCACCGGCTCGCGGTTTCATTTTTCCGGACCCGGGTGCGTGACCAAATCGCTTTCGACTCACCTGCCAGTGGCTACTTCAATATCGCGGAAGCCCGTTCGCGGGGTGTCGAAGTTGAAGGAAGTGTGATGATTCGGCCTGAATTATCTTTGGATCTCACCTATAGCTACACCGATGCGATCAATACCGAGACAGGCTTGCCCCTCTTGCGTCAGCCTAAACACAAAGGCGCGATCATCGCCACTTATCAGCCAACCGAGCGGCTTTCAATATCGGCCAGCGGAATCTTTAACGGGCGGGAAAGCGACATCCCTTCACCCAATAACGGCTTCATCCGTCTTGACTTGCGCGCTGCTTTCGCGCTTTCAGAAAAGCTTGAGGTCTATGGCCGGGTCGAAAATGTGACGGATACGGACTACCAGGATATCTCCGGTTATGGCGAGGCCGGCGCGGCCGCTTATGGCGGGCTGAGAGTGCGGCTTTGAGGGCTATTGCCGCCATAGCAACGATATTTGTGTTGCTGATCGCGGCGGCGCAAGCCAAGCCGCGGGCGGTTTCGCTCGACTACTGCGCCGATCAATACTTGCTGTTGATCGGCGACCCGGCGCAAATCGCGGCCCTGTCCCGCGGCGCCGACAAGGATTATTCCTATTTGCGCACGCAGGCCGAGGCGCATCGAAAGGTGCGGCCAACAATTGAGGAAGTGCTGAGCGAAACGCCGGATATCGTTTTGCGTCAGTGGGGCGGCGGCGCGAATGCAAGCGAGGCCTTCTCCCGCTTTGGCGCGCAAACCGTTTCTCTCGGTTTTCCTCAGGATTTCGACGGCGTTAAAGATAATATTCGCATCACAGCTGCCGCTCTCCAGCAGGAGCACAAAGGAGAGGCCCTGATCCGTGAACTCGATCGCCGCCTGGACCACCTAAAAGCACAAGGCCGCTCATCCGCTCCCACGCACGCACTGTATGTAACGCCGGGCGGCGTTACCGCCGGCGCCCAGACGATGATCAATGCAATCATCGAGGCGGCTGGCATGGTTAACATCGCCGCGCAGAACGGTCAGTCCTACTGGCCCCCATTGCCGGCGGAAGCCTTGTTGCTTGATCCGCCCGATTTCATCGTCGCCGGTTTTTTCGGATCCCAGGATGAGTACATCAATCACTGGTCGGCGGCGCGTCACCCGGCGCTGTTAAAGATCATCGATGAAACGCCCGGCGTTCATCTGTCTGCGGATGTTATCAGTTGCGCGTCCTTTCACTCCGTCGAGGCGGCGGAAGCGATCGCCGGCGCTGTCAGGGAGCAAACGCCATGAGCGCCCTGAAAGGCCTTTCGATCAATGCGGCGCTTGCCGGGCTAAGTCTCATGCTGATCGTCTTTGCGCTTTTCATCGGACCAGCCACCATTGGACCTGGCCAGGCGATTGCTGCACTGCTCAGCGATCAAGGGCCAATCACCGCCATCGTCCGCGACATACG
>JBCBSY010000067.1:0-7841 GCA_039818925.1 Pseudomonadota bacterium
CAGGGGGCTTGTGGTTCCTGTCGTACGCGATGCCGATCAAAAATCCATGGCGGAGATCGAACTGGAGATCGCCATCGCGCGCGCGGCGCCCGAAATCAGCGATCTCCAGTTCGATCTCCGCCATGGATTTTTGATCGGCATCGCGTACGACAGGAACCACAAGCCCCCTGGCGGTGCCGACCGCCACACCGATATCGTAATGGTTTTTATAGATGATGTCGGTTCCGTCGATTTCAGCGTTGACATCCGGCACTTCTTTCAGCGCGTGGACGCACGCCTTCACAAAGAACGACATGAAGCCGAGTTTAATGCCGTGCTTTTTGTCGAAGAGATCCTTGTACTGACGGCGTAGCTCCATCACTGCAGTCATATCGACATCGTTGAACGTCGTCAGCATCGCCGCGTTGTCCTGCGCCTCCTTCAGGCGGCGGGCGATAGTCTGACGCAGGCGGGACATCTTCACCCGTTCTTCACGCTCTCCCAGATCACGCGGTGCGGACGGCGTTGGCGCTCGCGTTTTCTGGGTCTCTGCGGCCATGGCGTCAGCCTTGGTAATACGACCGTCCTTGCCAGTGCCTTTGATCGTTGAAGGATCGAGACCGCGTTCGGCGACGATCCGGCGCGGCGCCGGCGACAGGGGTTGGTCCCCGCTCGTCATGACGCTTTCACCAGCAGCCGCCGCTTCCCGCGGGCTTGGCCTGTTTTCGGCGGCTGGCGCCGCTGCGCCATTCGCTTTCCCGGCCGATGCGCCCACTTCGATCACAGCGATCAGTGCGCCGACCTCGACGGTCTCTCCAACTGGCGTGACGATTTTTTTCAGAATACCCGCCGCAGGCGACGGCACATCCATCGCCGCCTTGTCCGTTTCCAGACTGACGATCGGCTCATCACGCTCAACCGCCTCGCCCTCCTGCTTCAGCCATTCGCCGATATCAGCCTCGGTGACAGATTCACCCGACGCCGGAACACGCACCTCAATCTCTTCACCGCCACCGGATGCCGTGGCGGCTTCCGCATCGCTGTCCTCACTAGCCGCTTTCGGCTGGTCGTCAGCGCCAGCTTTTTTCGCCGGCGCATCGCCCGCTTCAATCGCACCAAGCAACGCATCGACTTCCACCGTATCGCCTTCCTTGGCGGCGATATTCGCAAGGACGCCCGCCGCCGGCGCGGGAACCTCAACCGAGACCTTGTCGGTTTCAAGCTCTACCAGCGGCTCGTCTGCGGAGACTGCATCGCCTTCTTGCTTCATCCATTTCCCAATCGTCGCCTCGGTGACGGATTCGCCAAGCGCGGGCACGCGGATTTCGGTGGTCATTATTTCATCCTGTTTCATGAAGGAGACAGCGCCTAAACGGTCAGCGCTTCGTCCAGAAATTCTTCCAGTTCTTTTTTGTGACGGCTCATCAGGCCGGTTGCCGGCGACGCGGCCGCCGCACGGCCGACATACCGCGCGCGTTTATGCTTGGCGTCGATCTGCTGAAGCGTCCATTCAAGATTCGGGTCCATAAAGAACCAGGACCCCATATTCTTCGGCTCTTCCTGGCACCAGATCATTTCTGCATTCCGAAAACGCTGCAGCTCGCTAATCAGCGAATGGGCTGGGAAAGGGTAAAACTGCTCAACCCGCAAGAGATAGATATTTTCAATCCCGCGTTTCTCACGCTCCTCAAGGAGATCGTAATAGACCTTGCCGGAACACATCACCACGCGCTTGATTTTGGAATCCGGAGCCAGTTTCACTGTCGACCCGGGTTTGAATTCCGCATCGTCCCAAAGCACGCGGTGGAATGAAGAGCCTGGCCCCATTTCATCAAGTGTTGAGACGCATTTTTTGTGACGCAGCAATGATTTCGGCGTCATCAGCACTAGCGGTTTGCGGAAATTGCGGCGCATCTGCCGGCGCAAGATGTGAAAATAATTCGCCGGGGTCGTGCAATTCGCGACCTGCATGTTGTCCTGGGCGCAAAGCTGCAGGAACCGCTCCAAGCGGGCGGATGAATGCTCCGGGCCCTGACCTTCATATCCATGAGGCAGAAGCAGCACCAGCCCGCACATGCGCAGCCATTTGCGCTCACCCGATGAAATGAATTGATCAATGATTGTCTGGGCGCCATTGGCGAAATCGCCGAACTGGCCTTCCCACAATACCAGGAATTTCGGATTGGCGAGGGAGTAGCCATATTCGAAACCCATCACGGCAAATTCCGACAGATTTGAATCATGCACCTCGAAAGTCGCCTCAGCGCCTTCAAGATGTCGTAACGGCGTATAGGTTTTTTCCGTCTCCTGGTCGATAAATACGGCATGGCGCTGGGAAAAAGTCCCGCGCCGTGAGTCTTGGCCGGAAAGACGCACGCCGAACCCTTCGGTCACCAGAGATCCAAAGGCCAACGCCTCGGCAGTCGCCCAGTCCAAAGCGCCACCGTCTTCGAACATCTTTTTTTTCTGCTCGAGAATACGGGCAAGCGTTTTGTGGATGTTGAAATTATTCGGATAGTGCGTCAGCGTCCCGCCAATCCGTTTGAGTTCGTCAATTTCAATAGCGGTGTCGCCGCGCCGGTCATCATCAACGGGCGGCACAAAGCCCGACCACTGACCGTCAAGCCAATCCGCCTTGTTGGGCTTGAAGGCTTCCGCCGCAGCGAATTCATCGTCCAGAAACGCACGGAAACGTTTTTGCTCTTCCTTTGCGTCCGTTGATTCAATAACCCCTTCCGCAACCAACCGATCCGCATAGATCTCGCGCGTCGTTGGTTGACTGCGGATCTTTTTGTACATTTTCGGCTGCGTGAAACTGGGCTCGTCCCCTTCATTATGACCGAAGCGGCGATAGCAGAACATGTCGATGACAACGTCGGCGCCGAATTTCTGTCGGAATTCCGTAGCAACCTTTGCAGCATAAACGACCGCTTCAGGGTCATCGCCATTCACGTGAAAAATCGGCGCCTCCACCATCTTCGCCACGTCGGACGGATAGGGCGAAGAACGCGCGAATTTCGGGCTGGTTGTGAAACCGATCTGGTTGTTGACAATAAAGTGGATGGTGCCGCCGGCGCGATAGCCGCGCAATCCTGAAAAGCCGAAACATTCCGCGACAATGCCCTGCCCCGCAAACGCTGCATCACCATGCAAGAGAAGCGGCAACACATGCGTGCGTGGTTGATCAAGGTCGGGAGCCTCGATCCGGTCCTGCTTCGAACGCGCCTTTCCCAGCACGACCGGATTCACCGCTTCGAGATGGGATGGGTTGGCGGTGAGCGACAAATGCACTTTGTTGCCGTCAAACTCGCGGTCGGACGAGGCGCCAAGGTGGTATTTCACATCGCCGGACCCGCCAACATCGTCCGGCGTGACCGAACCGCCATGAAACTCATGGAAAATATGATGATAAGGTTTGCCCATCACGGCGGCGAGTACGTTCAACCGGCCCCGATGCGGCATGCCGATGACGATTTCCTTGACGCCGAGGGCGCCGCCGCGCTTGATGATCTGTTCCAGCGCCGGCACCATCGATTCGGCCCCGTCCAGACCAAACCGTTTCGTGCCGGTGTATTTGGTGTTTAGAAAGTTCTCAAAACCTTCCGCCTCAACCAGCTTGTTGTAAATCGCCTGCTTGCCCTGCTTGGTGAAGGAGATGTCTTTATCCGGGCCCTCAATGCGCTGTTGCATCCAGGCCTTTTGCTCCGGGTCGGTGATTTGCATGAACTCAACAGCGAACGTGCCGCAATAGGTCCTGCGCAGGATACCGAGAATTTCGCGCAAGGTGGCCGTTTCAAGCCCGAGCACATGATCAATGAAGATCGGCCGGTCCATGTCTGCTTCGGTAAAGCCCAGCGACGCCGGATCGAGTTCGGGGTGAACGGTCTGCTCCTGCAGCCCCAGCGGATCGAGATCGGCGATCAGGTGTCCGCGAATGCGATAGGCGCGGATCAGCATCAACGCGCGAAGTGAGTCTTTCGTCGCCTGTAAAACGTCGGCTTCGGACATTGTCGCTGGCGCGCCGGCTGCTCGTTTTTCGATCTTGGCTTTCAGTTGCGGCTCAAGCACCGACCAGTCGCCGTCAAGCGCCGCCGTCAGCTCGCCATTGACTTTCGGCGGCCAGTCGTCCCGGGCCCAGCTCGGGCCGTCAAACGCAGGCCCTGCATCGGTTTCACTTTCGAAAAAGGCGCGCCAGTCTTCACCGACCGCCGTGGGATCAGCCCGGTAGAGGGCGTATTGCGCTTCGAGATATTGGGCGTTCGCGCCCGAAAGAACCGTATCTGTCGGCTTCGTGGAAGCCGTTGCTTGAGGAGCGTCGCCGTCCTTGGCCATCACTTCATCCGTCCATTGTGCCGCGTGACGATAACTCTCCTAGATACGCCAACTTACGCACGTTTCAATCATTAATGGGCCGGCACGTTAACCACAAAGGCGTTTATTTTTTGAGAACCTCGAGCAGCGTCCGGCCCATGGCCGCCGGTGTCGGTGAAACGGCGATCCCGGCCGATTTCATCGCCTCGATCTTGGCCGCTGCGGTATCGTCGGCGCCTGAAACAAGCGCGCCGGCATGGCCCATGCGCCGGCCCGGCGGCGCGGTGACCCCGGCGATGAATCCGACAGTCGGTTTCTTGATTTTGTGCGACGCGAGGAATTTCGCCGCATCCGATTCGGCCGAGCCGCCAATTTCGCCAATCATGATGATGGAATGGGTCTCATCGTCATGCAGGAACAGGTCGAGGATCTCGATGAAATCCGTGCCTTTGACAGGGTCTCCCCCGATGCCGACACAGGTCGATTGGCCCAGGCCCGCCGCCGTGGTCTGATGCACCGCCTCGTAAGTCAGCGTGCCGGAGCGCGAAATCACGCCCACATGGCCTTTGCGATGGATATGGCCCGGCATGATGCCAATCTTGCATTCGTCAGGGGTGATGACGCCCGGACAGTTGGGGCCCACAAGCCGGGTTTTCGAGCCGTCTAGGGCGCGCTTCACCTTGACCATGTCGAGCACCGGAATGCCCTCTGTGATGCAGATCGCCAGCGGAATTTCCGCATCAATCGCCTCGAGGATGGAATCTGCCGCAAAAGGGGGCGGTACGTAGATCACCGTCGCATCTGCGCCAGTCGCCTCGCGCGCCTCACTCACGGTGTCGAACACGGGCAGTGTTGCACCTGTCGCAGGCTCGCCCGCCTCCCATGTGGCGCCGCCCTTCCCCGGCGTCACACCGCCAACCATTTTTGTCCCGTAGGCGATCGCCTGTTCGGTGTGGAAAGTTCCGGTTTTTCCGGTAAGGCCCTGGC
Source organism: Pseudomonadota bacterium (assembly GCA_039818925.1). Taxonomy (GTDB): domain Bacteria; phylum Pseudomonadota; class Alphaproteobacteria; order Caulobacterales; family Parvularculaceae; genus Hyphococcus. The sequence goes on from JBCBSY010000067.1 coordinate 5,278, forward strand.
AAATAACCTTGGTGTTCTGGTCGATGAGGATGGACATGGAGGCTCCGGCGAGCTGAGAGGTTTGTTGAATGTCGTGGGTCTTAGCCGCGCCGCTGCGGTGGAGCAACCGTAAAGGCGCGCCATGGATGCGCCGCGCCGAAACCAGCGCCACGAAACTGTCACGAAACGGTCGCGCCGGCGCAACAATCCCCTTGCAAAATCAATATGGCTGAAGGCTTCCCGGCTTTAAGCCCCTCCCAACTTATAGCCGCGCCCGGCGTGATGTCTTGGGCGCGGTTTTTTTACGACGGCATTTGCCTGAAACCGCCGCGAATTCTTGTCTCTGCAGGGAACAATATGCGCAATTGCGAGTTTTCACTGCGATGGAAAACGAACAACAATCGCTGAAACAATCGGCTAATAAAAGCATCGAGACCCTGATGCGCGCTGGCTACGCGGCGCGGGGCATGGTTTATCTAATTGTGGGCGGTATCGCTCTGTTCGCCGCGATCAATGGGGGCGAGGCGGAGGGTTCAACCGGGGCGCTGGAATTTCTCGTTAAACAGCCCTTTGGTCAGGTTTTGCTTGGCATCGTCGCCATTGGGCTATTTGCCTATACTGCGTGGCGACTGCTTGACGGCGTTATGGATCTCGAAGGCGAGGGCGACGACGCCGAAGGCTATGCATCACGCGCCGGACAGCTTCTTTCCGGCGCAACCCACGCGCTTTTGGGCGTGTCTGCGGTTGCAATCATCCTGAATGGAGCTGAGGCGCGCGCGGCCGGAGAGCGCAATACTGCGGAAAGCTGGGCGGCGGCGTTGATTGACACACCGTTTGGCCGCGCAGTAATCATCGCTGCCGGGATCGTAACGATCTGTGTGGGGATTTATCTTTTCATCAAATCGCACAAAGCCGCTTATCGTTCAAAAATTCACAAGACCGAAACAACCCAGAGTTTGGCGCCGGTGATTCGATTTGGGTTGGTCGCCCATGGCGTCGTCCTGCTGATCATTGGCGGACTGATCGCATGGGCGGGGCTATCGCATAATCCGGAAAGCGCCGCCGGCCTTGGCGAAGCCTTGCGCATTCTGGAGACGCAAGCATTCGGCCGCATCTTACTGGGCATTGCTGGCGCAGGACTTGCCGGATTCGCGATCTACTGCTTTGTGATGGCGCGTTATCGGATTGCGCCTGAACTTGCCGGCGGCAATGTTTCCACACTCTCCCAATTGTGAGTTTTCGTTTGACTTGAAAATCGTTTGTGGCGGCCCGGCGCCGATTACAGCATTGGCAGGTCGCGCCTGGTCCGCTCTGATTCATGTTCGCCGGTGTTCACTGTGCCAGCGTTTTCGATCAGCATGATGCAGCACTCAGCTTCCGCCACCGGCATATGCTCGACGCCGGCGGGAACAGTGATGAAATCGCCCTCGCTCATCTCCACGTTCCATTCCTCGCCGCCATCGCGAAAGCGCATGGTGAACGCGCCTTTGACGACAAAGAAGGCCTCATCAATGCCGTCATGATGATGCCACTCAAACGCACCTTTGATCTTTGCGAGCCGTACATCCTGTCCGTTCACTTGCGCGGCAATATGCGGCGACCAATGTTCGCCAATGCGATCAAACGCTTTGGGAATGTTGATTTTACGTATATTCATACAACATGCTCTTTTCTCTTTATGCGCCGGAGCTGCGGCTATAACACTTTCGGTCCCAGGTCTTAAAGGCGCAATCTGCTTCCGCCTTAAACCGCGCGCAACACCGCAAGCGATTGTCCAACATTGCTTTGCGCCATGGATTTGATGTCGACAACCTCAAAATGTTCCGCTGCCAGCGCCGACAAATGCGCGCGCGTTTGAAACGTCGCGATCAGGTTCGATCCCTCCGCCATGTCGTTGAACAGATAGATGCCGTCATTCAGAATTGCGTTACGCGCTTCCTGCGTATCCGGAAAGCCCGGCTGGGTTTCTTCGTGAAAACTGACCAGCGCCAGCCCGCCAGGCCGCAAAAGGCGGCGATATTCGCCGAGCCAGGCGCGTTGCGTCTCAGCGCGCAGATGCGTGAGAACGGAAAGCGCGTAAAGAACATCGAAATGCCCGTTCGGCGCATCCATTGGCGGGACAAGCTGGTTGTGCAGATATGTTCCCGGCAGGTTGGCCGCGCACCAGTCCACCAGCGATTTGTTGTAATCGGTCCCCCAGATTTGCGCCTCGGTCATGCGCGGCAAATGCCGGATAACCCGCCCGCAACCACACCCGAAATCGAGAATGCGCTGGCAAGCCCTAAACGGCAGCCCTGCCTCCGTTGCATGGACGTCAAGCGCGGTCGCTGTTTCCTCACCGGTGCGCAAAAACATTTCCCAATCCGCATGGGCGACCACACGGATCATCAGCGCAAGCGGCGGGATCGGCACGCCGTGGGCATCGACCGTCGGCGGCGCGGCGCGCCCGCGGCTGAGGCGCCATTCCAGATACCGGAAGTAAAGCCCGATCAGCCCCGTGGCGTTCAGCGCCGTGATCGCCTTGCCTTTCAGCGCTTCCTTCATGCCTTGCGCGCCGGCGGCGTTTTTTCGAAGCTGAGAATGCG
>JBCBSY010000068.1:0-7754 GCA_039818925.1 Pseudomonadota bacterium
GCGCCCGCGCCAGAGACACCGCCCCCTGTAACGCCGCCACCGGCGCCAGCCCCGGCGACGGAAGCCTCGCCGCCAGCCGCAGATGTCGTCGCCTCCGCGCCGACAACGCCGCCAGCATCGACCGCGGCCCCTTCGGTTCCGGCGCCGGCCGCGACTAGCCCTGCGCCAGCCACAACGTCGGCCACGCCCCCTGCGCCAGCCGCTCCTCCGCCTACGACGACCCCTGCGCCAGCTGCTCCTCCGCCTACGACGACCCCTGCGTCAGCTGCTCCTCCGCCTACGACGACGTCTGCGCCAACTGCAACGCCGGCCCCGCCGCCGGCCGCAAGTGCGCCGCCAGCCGCTGCGCCGACAACAAGCGCGTCGGCGCCAACCACATCGGCTGCGCCGCCGCCTGCGCCAAGCACGCCCGCGCCTGCCGTCACCACCAGCACGCCGCCGTCTACGCCTGCACCCAGCTCACCCGCGCCAACAGCTGCGCCAGTGACGCAGGTGGTCAGCAACGACACACCACCGCCGGTTGCGCCGGCCCAAACACCGCCGCCCGCGACTACGGAGCCAACCTATGGAACTGTGCTGACGACGCCGGCGCCAGCACCCAATTCGACACCGCCGCCTGCTGACACAGGGGGAACGACAGCTGTTGCTCAACCAGATCAGTCCGCTGCAACGTCAACCGATGCAGAGACGCCGGTCACTGAAAGTCTTGGCATCGAAATGACCGATGTCGACATCACAGAGGTCGTACAGTCGGTTGGTCCGAACGGAATCAGCACCATTATCAACAATACGCGTGACAATGTTGTGCTGCAGAGCATCGTGAATGTGAATGTGTCGGTTCAAAACTATGATTTCGTGATGAACATGAGACGTTCCGCTAACTTGTCGTCTCAGACAATTTCGCAACACGTATTTCTTGGCGGCCTCAACTAAAACCGTCAAAATCATTTGCCAAAGGGCGCGCCAATGGCGCGCCTTTTTTACGATCGGGTTAGGGCGTCTTGATCGGCGCAGGTGTAGTATCGGCGAACCCTTTGTCCGTATTCATCACCTTATCCCAGAACCGGAAATATAAACCGTAATTTGCATTATAGTCTGTATGGTGAACATTATGATGGGTTGCCGAAATAATGTGCCGCCCAAACCATTTATGAGTGAGCGCGCGGGGCAGAATTTCCCAGCCCGCATGGTTAGTAATGCTGACCACGGTCATGAAAATCAGAAGAAAGAACACAGTTCCCACGTGGATTGGAATAAAAAAAGCAGCAAGCGGCAACAGCCAGGCGCTGGCGATTGATTCCCAAGGGTGAAACGAAAACCCGGCCCAAGGCGTCGGGTGGCGGGAACGGTGGTGGGCGAGATGCATGGTCCGAAACAGTTTTGGGTGGTGCATCGCCCGATGCGACCAATAGAAATAGGCATCGTGAATCGCTAGATAGATGAAGGCTGAAATCGGAATCCAGACCACATCCAGCATACCGGACATCTCGGCATAAATTGCTGTGCCGCCGGCCTTGAAGGCTTCAACAACAAGTGCGCCGGGCAGGGCGTAAATTGCCGAAGACAGCAGTGACATGCGAATCTCAAACAATACGAGCTTGCGACTGGGCCGAACCGGCGAAAGCCGGCGCGCGCGAACTTTTTCTTGCGGGCGTCCCCAGAGGAGCCAGAAAAACAACCCGGCGACGATGAAATAGCGAAGCCAGATAATCGCCGTCAGCGCGGCGTAGGTAGTCGCATAACTGCTCAAGGAAAGATCGTTTACCCAACTCATTGAGGACTTCTAGCGAAATTCGTCTAAAGTGTCATGGAACCACGGCAGAGAACCGGAATACAGAGCTGGGCAAACAGGTATGGGTGCATGATTGCAGATATCGCCATCGTCGGCGGCGGACTTGCGGGCGGGTTGATCGCCCTGGCGCTTCAGGAACAGCGACCAGAGTTGCGCATCGAACTGGTAGAGGCGGGACCGATGCTTGGCGGGGAGCAGACCTGGTCCTTCCATGATACGGACCTCTGTCCAATCGGAGAGGCGTTGGTTGAACCGCTGGTTAGCTGGCGGTGGTCTGAACAGGCAGTCCGTTTTCCGGCCCACCGCCGCCGCTTGTCAACTGGATATAAGTCAATTGAGTCAGATCGTTACAACTATGTCCTGCAGCAGAAGTTAGAAGGGGCGATACGGCTTTCGAGCCCGGTGGCCGGACTGTCGCCAACCGCCATTCGTTTTTCCTCGGGCGAGGAGGCGGCATATGGCGCCGTGATCGATTGCCGGGGGGCGCTGGAAAGCCCGCACCTTGTTCTTGGGTTTCAGAAATTTGTGGGCCAGGTCTTGCGATTATCGTCGCCGCACGGACTCTCGGCGCCGATCATTATGGACGCGACCATACCGCAGGTTGATGGCTACCGGTTTGTGTATGTGCTGCCCTTCGATGAAAAAACTGTGCTTATCGAGGATACTCGATATGCGGATGGGCCGGCACTGCCGATTGAGCGCTTCCGGGAAGAAATCGCCGCCTATGCGCGGCTGCAGGGTTGGTCGGTTGAGGCGGCGTTGCGCGAAGAAAAAGGCGTGCTGCCGATCGCGCTTGGGGGCGATATGGACGCCTTTTGGGATGCGCCGATTGCTGACACGCAAGGCCAGGTGGCGCGAGGCGGTATGCGTGCGGGACTGTTCCATCCGCTGACTGGTTACTCATTGCCCGATGCTGTGAATCTGGCGTTGACCATCGCGAAAGCTAAAGACCTTTCCGCGCCCGGGCTTTATGCGTTGACCCGAGGCGTTTCGACGCAGGTTTGGCAAGACCGGAGCTTTTATCGCCTTCTCACTCGTATGCTGTTTTTGGTCGCTGAACCTGAGAAACGATATCGCGTGCTTGAACGGTTTTACAAACTGCCGCAGGGGCTAATTGAACGGCTGTATGTCGGAAAAATGACGTTTGCAGACAAAGCCCGCGTGCTCGTTGGAAAACCGCCGGTGCCGTTTTTCAAGGCGTTCGAAGTGATCCCGGAAGCAAGCGCGAGAGCAGGCGGTAGATAAATCATGAATGAGCAGAAGAAAGTCGCGGTCATCGGGGCGGGATTTGGCGGGCTGGCGCTCGCGATCCGGCTGCAGTCAGCGGGAATTAACACGATCATCTTTGAAAAGCGGGATTTGCCGGGCGGGCGGGCCTATGTCTATCGCCAGGACGGGTTTACTTTTGATGCGGGACCCACGGTGATCACCGATCCTTCTGCGCTGGAGGAATTGTTCGCGCTGTCGGGTCGGAAGCTCTCTGATTATGTCGATCTTATAAACGTTGACCCGTTTTACCGGCTGCACTGGGAAGATGGCTATCATTTCGACTATTGCAGCGATGAAGATCGTCTGTTCGCGCAAATCAAGGAGAAAAACCCGGAGGACCTGGAGGGCTATAAAAAGTTCTATGAATTTTCCGAGCAAGTTTTCAAAGAAGGGTATTTGAAGCTGGGCGCGGTTCCGTTTCTCAATTTCTGGTCGATGATCCGCGTTGCGCCTCAGCTAACGCAGCTGCAAAGTTTTAGAAGCGTTTATGGGCGTCTATCAGACTTCATCAAAGACCCGCAGTTGCGCCAGGCATTCAGCTTTCACACGCTTCTGGTTGGCGGCGACCCGTTCAAAACGTCATCGGTGTACGCCTTAATCCATGCGCTGGAGCGAAAATGGGGCGTTTGGTTTCCCCGCGGCGGCACCAATGCGCTGGTCGCCGGGATGGCGAAACTGTTTACCGATCTTGGCGGTGAGATAAGACTGAACGCGCCGGTCGCTGACTTGGTCACAAAAGATGGCCGCATCGAGGCGGTGGTGCTGGAAAGCGGTGAGCGCGAGCGGGTCGACGCCGTCGGATCGAATGCCGATATCGTTCATACCTATGCGACGCTTTTGAAGAACGATCCGCGCGGCCAGGCCATGGGGCGGTCTCTCAAACGCAAGCGCTTTTCCAACTCGTTGTTTGTTGTGTATTTCGGGCTGAAGAGCAAACATGACCACCTTGCGCATCATTCCATCCTGTTTGGGCCCCGCTACCGCGACCTGATTTCCGAGATCTTTTCAGGCCCGGACCTGCCGGACGATTTTTCGCTCTATTTGCATATGCCGACCAAGACGGACCCGGCGCTGGCGCCGGAAGGGTGCTCTGCGTTCTATGCGCTGGCTCCTGTGCCAAACCTTCACAAGGCCAAGATTGACTGGGCCGAAGAGGGACCAAAATATCGCGACCGTATTCTCGACTATCTGGAGGCGCGCTACATCCCCGGGCTTCGCGAAGACCTTGTGACATCGCGGATCTTCACGCCAGGTGATTTTGAGACCGAGTTAAATGCCTTTGCCGGCTCTGCATTTTCAATCGAACCGATCCTGACCCAGTCCGCCTATTTCCGCACTCATAACCGCGATGATCGAATCTCAAACCTCTATTTTGCAGGCGCGGGCACGCATCCCGGCGCGGGCGTGCCGGGCGTGGTCGGCTCTGCAAAGGCGACCGCGGGGCTGATGCTGGAAGACCTGCATCAGAAACTGGCGGCGGCGCAGTAAATGGGCGTATTGAGCGACCAGCCGGCGGCGCTCGCCGCCTATGGCGCGGACGCAATCGCTAAAGGGTCCAAAAGTTTTGCGCTGGCTTCCCTGTTTTTTGACAAGGAAACGCAAGCGCAGGTGCACATGCTGTACGCATGGTGCCGTCACTGCGATGACGTGATTGATGGTCAGACGCTTGGCGGCGACGCGCCGGACGCGACCCTGTCTCAAGCGGAAATGCAAAGTCGGCTCGAAACCTTGCGCGCCCAGACCCGTTTGGCTCTGGCTGACAAACCGACCGGTGCGCCAGCGTTTGACGGGTTTGCAACTGTGGTTCGCCGGTGCGCCATGCCTGAACGCTATCCAATGGATTTGCTTAAGGGCTTTGCGCAGGATGTTGATCGGCAGACTTATCCGACCATCGATGACTTGATGGGTTATTGTTATGGCGTCGCCGGGGTCGTCGGCGTGATGATGGCGATCGTGATGGGTGTCGCGCCTGATGAAGAAGAAACGCTTGATCGCGCATGTGATCTCGGACTTGCCTTTCAACTCACCAATGTCTGCCGCGACGTTATCGACGACGCAGCAGGCGGGCGCATTTATCTTCCATTGGATTGGTTAAGCGATGCCGGCGTTCCTTTATCGCCTGAAGCGGTGTGCGATGTTCGGTATCGCGATGCGGTCGTGCGCGTCGTTCACAGAACACTCTTCGAAGCGGACCGCTATTATGCGTCGGCGAGCCAGGGCGCCCGCCGCTTGCCTTTGCGTGCGGCGTCGGCGGTCTTGGCGGCGAGAAATGTCTATCGGGAGATCGGCCGGAGGGTGATCAATCGCGGCGCGCGCGCCTGGGACAGCCGAACGGTGATCTCAGCCCCGCGAAAAGCCTGGCTTGCAGCGTCCGGCATTACGGCGAGCCTCGTTCAAGCGGGCCTTTGTCGCCATCGCTCCCTTGCAGGTCGTGACGGCTTATGGAGTCGGTCGCCGGACAACTATTCCGTCAAGACTGCATCTGCGTAGTGGGTCCGCCGGCGGCGGGCGTGCGTATGATCGCATCCTGTTTTTCCGCCAACATAGCTTTTAAACGCTGTGGCGATGGCGCGAAGATAAAGCCGAACGAAACACAGCCATGCTTGCCTTCAACGGCATGATGCAGGCGATGCGCCTGAACCACGCGGGCGAGATACCCTTTTTTTGGACGTAAGCCAAAATCAATCCGCCGGTGAACCAAAATATCGTGGAAGAAAAAATAGATGAGGCCGTAGCCTAGAATGCCAAGGCCGCCAGCAAGCGCTAGCGGCGCGCCGCTGACGCCAATATAGATCAGAATGATAGACGGCACGGCGAAAATCACTGCGAACCAATCATTTTTTTCAAAAGCCCCGTCACGCGGTTCATGGTGAGACTTGTGTAGGCTCCATAGCCAGCCATGCATGACATATTTGTGCGTTGTCCAAGCGACAACTTCCATCAAAAGGATGAAACCGACAAAAACAGCAATGAAATAAACAACGTCCATAGGGTCGGCTTAGCTCTTTTGCGTCAGTGCGTTGAATTTTGCTTCTATCGCGCGTGCAAGGCTGGAAAGCGGCGCGCCAGCACCGCAATCAACGCGCGCTGATTCAGCAATGGCGTCTTCAATCCACTGCGCCGCCGACTTGTTCGCCCGGTGCGCGCCCATCAAGGTGACAACGGTCGTTCTATTCTGATCCTTGCCCGCATCTTTGCCAGTCTGCGTTTCGTCGCACTCTGAATCGATTACATCATCGAAAGTCTGATAAGCAAGGCCGAGCGCCCCGCCATATTTCTCCATGGCCTCGATTTCGACGGCGCGCGCGCCGGCGATTACTGCGCCGATCCCGGCGGCGGCGGCAAACAAGGCGCCGGTTTTTTCCATATGGCTTTGTTCAATCTCACGCATGCCGCCCTGAGGCGCATCGCCGTGACGCGCGAGATCGCGCTCCTGCCCGCCGGCGAGGCCTTCGAGACCAATCGCCATGCTGAGTTTTTCAGTAATTAAGATCCGCTCGCGCGGGTCGATCCGCTCCATCTGAGCAATAATGCGATAGGCGTCATTGACCAAGGTGATTGCCGCCAGGATGCTGACGCCCTCGCCATAGGCGACGTGGGTCGCCACGCAGTTCCGGCGCAGGCTCGCGTCATCCATACATGGCAGATCGTCGATAATCAGAGACGCCGCATGCATCATTTCGACGGCGCAGGCCCCATCCAAGGCTTCCGCCGGATCACCGCCGCATTGCCGGCAGGCGAGCAGTGTAATCAACGGGCGCAGGCGTTTGCCCGGTGACATCAACCCGTGAGCGATCGCGGCTCGCAGCCCGTGGCTTGTGGAGCTGTGCTCAGGGAATAGCTCGGCAAGACGGTGCTCCACTTGCTGGCGAAGGTCGGCGGCAAGGGCGTCGAAGCGCTCTTGAGCGTCCTGTGTCGTGTGGGATATCCGGGAGTTGCCTGCCCGCTGCTGTCTGTCCATCCTACCCTCGCCAATCGCCCGGAGCATATCGTGCCTCTTTTCCACCGTCACTGCAAATCAGCGTTGATCCGGCGCCAGGGCATGCCGACAGAGATAGGTTATAGCGCTTCGCAAGTGCGAGACCGGGGTGACGGCGCGAATCAGCTAACAGTATTTCGATTGCAGCAGCGCGACTAATTCAATCTGCATAGAGACTAATTAGTGTTGATTTCGACTGCTTGAACTCGCGGGATGGAGGTCGCATAGCGCTGGCCATAAGCTTATGGGCGAGAGGTCGCCTAAAAAAATGGCATGGCCGTAGCCAGACGATCAGAAGACTCTCGTCTTGCCCGACCGGACATTGTTTATGGTATCGGCCATCACTCTTCTTGACACTCTAGCTGTGACGTCTTTGATCAATGTTTCCAGTGTCTCGTGGTTTCAGGCTGTGTTCGCCTCGCATCAGGCGTTCACCATCAAAAAGCGAACATCCCAGGGGCTCAAAACACTTGACCGATGTTCATATTCGGCGCGCTTAATCGCCGCATAGGTATCGACGAAACCTTCACCGAGATATTTTTTTAAGGCGTCAGATTTGGAAAAAGTTTCAACGCTTTCGGTTAGCGTCGCCGGTAAAGGCCGCTCCCGGTCCTCGTAACCCTCGCCGACATATTCGGCGCGCGGCTCAATTTTTTCGATCATGCCGATATAGCCGCAAACCAAGGAAGCCGCGATCGCCAAATAGGGATTGAC
>JBCBSY010000069.1:0-7743 GCA_039818925.1 Pseudomonadota bacterium
ATACCCGGTCTTTTTCACCAATTCGTCCATCTTTGAGGCCCGCCTTGAACGCGGCAAAGGCCGCGGCGCCTTCAGGAGCAAACAAAAGCCAGTGGCGCGGCGTCATGATCGAGTATCCTTGTCTGTTTGTGCTTAAAAGCGTTCAGGTCAGATTTCAGCCCAGCCAATCAATCTAAAACTGGCTATAGTCGATCGGTTGAGTGCGATCGATAAAACCGGTTTGCGACGTCATCGGATATTTTAACCCGGTGGCGCAGCTAAACATCAATACCCGGTCTTTTTCACCAATTCGTCCATCTTTGAGGCCCGCCTTGAACGCGGCAAAGGCCGCGGCGCCTTCAGGACAAAGCAACAACCCCTCCTCGCGCGCCACCTCGCGCCAGGTGGTGAAAATTTCTTCTTCCGGTATCGCCAGCGCAAACCCATTGGACTGACGCACAATCCGCAGGATCAGAAAATCGGCGACAGCCGCCGGTACGCGAATGCCGGCCGCCGCTGTATGCGCCTTTTCCCAGGGCCGGGCGCTTTCTGCGCCCTCTTCCCAGGCTTCAACGATCGGCGCGCAACCCTCCGCCTGGGCGACGATCATCTTCGGCCGCTTGGATCCAATCCAGCCGATTGCCTGCAGTTCCTCAAAGGCTTTCCAAACGCCAATCGGCATGGTCCCGCCGCCCGTTGGAAAAATAATCGCATCCGGCAATTCCCAGCCGAGCTGTTCGGCAAGCTCGATCCCAAGCGTTTTCTTGCCTTCAACCCGGTATGGTTCCTTCATGGTGGAAACATCAAACCATCCGACTTTTTCTTTGCCTTCGCCGATGATTTTGCCGCAATGATTGATATAGCCATTGACGCGAAAGACATTAGCGCCCGCGAAAACTGCTTCGTTTACGTTCACTGCCGGCGTATCTTCCGGACACAGAATGGTTGATCTTATCCCGGCGCGGGTGGCGTACGCCGCCAAGGCGCCGCCGGCATTGCCATTGGTCGGGATCGCGATGTGATCGATACCGAACTCCTTCGCCATGGACACCGCCATGCTGAGCCCGCGCGCTTTGAACGAGCCCGTCGGCTGGCGGCTCTCATCTTTAATCAAAAGTTCGCTCGTGGCGCCGAGTTTCTTGAGAATTCGCGGGACATGGATGATCGGCGAGATTACCTCCCCCAGCGAAACGCAGTTTTCATCCTTCGTAACAGGAAGAAATTCGCGATAACGCCATAGACCATAATGCCGCGAGGCAAGCTCGTCCTTGCTTAAGGCTTTCGCTTGCGCCTTGTGATCATACCGAACAAAAAGCGGCTTTCCCGCCTCGGAGAGGTTATGAGGCCTGCCGGCTTCATAACGCTTGCCTGTTCCGGTGCATTCAAGATGTGTAACGAAACTCAACCGCGCCCCGCTAGTTTCTGCTGCGCCTGGGTGAAACTAGGATTGACATTCAATGCCTCCTGATAGGCTTCGCGCGCTTTGTCAGGTTGCTTTTTCGCATCATAGGCGAGGCCAATGTTGTACCAGGCCGCCCAGGGCTTGTTGATTTCAAGATCAAGCGAGCGCTGGTAATCGTTTAAGGCATCGTCATAGCGTTTCCCCAGATAATGGCTGTTGCCGCGATTGAGGTAAGCTTCACCCAGGCCGCCATCGATATCGAGCGCTGCGTTGAAGTCCGATATCGCTTCGCCAATCCGCCCATTGCGGTTCAAGATGATGCCCCGGTTGACGAGGGTCTTTTTACGGTCGACGCGCGTGGTTTCAGGACTTGCGAGCGCGTCATTACAAGGCTTTACATCGCTCGAAAAATCACTGCGAGCGTTTTCGTAGCAGTTTGAGGCGTCGGTCGCGCCAAAAGTCGTAACCGACAGCTGGGCATGAGACGGTGACGCGATAAAAAGAGCTGCAAGGCTCATCAAAATACGCATGGCTATGTCTCCTTGTCGTTGGTTCAAGTCAGTCTATCCAGAACCCGCCATACAAGCGAAGCGCTACCCTCTTTTCTGAGACGAGAGTTGTGTTGTGCGCCGCAACAAATATGATGGGCTCTGTATCTCTTGGCAAGCTGAAAGGACATTCAATATGAGCGCCAACTACAACGCCGTCGTCACGGGCTCAACCTCGGGAATCGGTCTTGGCATCGCAGAAGCCTTCGCCGCCGAGGGCTGGAATGTGATGTTGAACGGGTTCGGCGATGCCGACGAGATCGAGAAGACACGAGCGCGGCTGGAAAATCGGTATGGCGCGAAGGTCATTTACAACGGCGCCGACATGACCAAGCCGGAGGAAATTCGCGGCCTGATCGCCAGCGCTGAAGAAACGTTTGGTCAGGTGGATATCCTCGTGAACAATGCAGGCATTCAACACGTCTCGCCGGTTGAGGATTTTCCGGAAACAAAATGGGACGCCATTATCGCTATCAATCTCTCGTCGGCGTTCCACACAACCAAAGCGGTTTTCGCCGGGATGAAAAAACGAAAGTTCGGGCGCATCATTAATGTCGCCTCCGCCCACGGTCTCGTCGCGTCGCCGTTCAAATCCGCCTATGTGGCCGCAAAACACGGCATTGTCGGGTTCACAAAAACCGTCGCGCTTGAAGGCGCCGAACACGGCGTCACCTGCAACGCCATCTGCCCGGGCTATGTCAAAACCCCGCTGGTCGAAAAACAAATCCCAGACACGGCCAAAGCCCGCGGTATGAGCGAGGAAGAGGTTGTCCAGCAGGTCATTCTTGAGGCGCAGCCGACAAAAGAGTTCGTCACCGTCGAACAGGTCGGCGCCCTCGCGGTTTTCCTATCCTCGAAAAACGCGGCGCAGATAACCGGCGCAGCGCATCAGATCGACGGCGGCTGGGTCGCCAAATAATGGCCAAGAAAGGCGTCAAAAAAATCAATCTCGCCTTTCAGGGGGGCGGCTCCCACGGTGCCGTCACCTGGGGCGTTGCGGACCGCCTGCTTGAAGACGACCGGATCGAGATTGATGCAATTTCAGGCTCCAGCGCCGGCGCCGTAAATGCTGCGGCTGTCGCCTATGGTCTTCATAAGGGCGGCAGTGACGGCGCGCGCAAAACGCTCGGCGATTTATGGAAGCGCATCAGTGATACCGGCGCGCTTTACAGCCCTGTCCGTGGGAACCCTTTTTTTGCAGCGGCAGGCGCCAATGATCTTGTGAACGCTTACTCCTATCAGATGTTCGACATCGTGACACGCGCGCTGTCGCCCTATCAGTTCAATCCTTTTGACATCAACCCCTTGCGGGACATTTTAAACGACACAATTGATTTCAAGCGTTTGCGCGAATGCAAAGTGACGAAACTCTTCATCTCCGCAACAAATGTCCGCTCAGGAAAAGTCCACGTTTTTCATACGAAGGACGTTTCAACAGATGTAGTTTGCGCATCAACCTGTCTGCCGTTTTTGTTCAAGGCGGTCGAGGTCGACGGTGAGCATTATTGGGATGGCGGGTATATGGGCAACCCAGTGCTGTTTCCATTTTTCTATGAAGCGCAATCGTCCGACGTCGTGATTGTCCATGTTAACCCAATTGAACGGCCGGATGTCCCCACAACCGCCACCGAAATCATGAACCGCATCAATGAAATTAGCTTCAACTCATCGCTATTGCGCGAACTGCGCGCCGTTAGTTTTGTCCACAAGCTTCTGGATGACGGCTGGATCAAGGATGAATATCGCGACCGGCTACGCGATATACGCATTCACTCGATCCGCTCGGACGAGGCGCTGAAAGACTATGATGTTTCTTCAAAATTTAGAACGGACCGGGTTTTTCTGGAGGACCTTAAAAATAAGGGCCGCGCCATTGCTGATATCTGGCTGAAAGAAAATTTCGATCAGATCGGGAAGAATTCTTCTGTAGATCTCCGCGCCATGTTCGATGGCGGCGATGGAAGGTAAGGCGCCGCCGAATTGGCGCGACGCACCGTTTATTGGAAAACCAAATGCGTATCGAGATCATAGAATCAGTTGAACGAGTCATCGAAATTGAGACGGATTGGGATGAACTCTATCAAGTCGACCCAAGTGCGAACATATATCTATCGTCCCGTTTCATAGCTTCAATCGCCGTTAGAACCGCTGGCAAATTTCGAATTCTCGCTGCGTGGTCAGACGATAAGCGATGTGTTGGAATTTTTCCGCTGCTTGTCATAGCCAGATGGAGCAAGACAGGAAACTGTTTATATAATGAGCTGGATATGCTTGGCCGTGTCTTTGATGCGGACTACACAGGCATATTGTGCGATCCCGAACATGAAACTGAGGTTTGCGAGGCCTTCGCCGACACAATTTTAAAAATATCCTTTGGCAGGATCATTCTCAACTTCTTTTCCGCACCAACTCGCCGCCTCGAGAGGTTTTGTGCAGGATTTAAGCCCGAGCTATTCGATACAAAACCTGTAGAGCGGAAAATTAACTCAGGAAAAACGAACAACCTCACCTGTCCATTTATCGATCTTCCAGACAATTTTTCAGCTTATCTTGACACGCTCAGCGCGAATTCCCGACAGAAGTTACGGCGCCTGCTGCGTCAATTAGAGACCGATCCTGACCTTCATATCACGCGCTCAAGGCCGGAAACATATAAGCAGGACGCGACCATTCTCTCCGAACTGTGGTTTTTACAATATGCAGAACACAAAGGGCAAAAGCGCGCCGCGAAGCTTACGGCGCAATTCAAAGAAGTCATCATGATTGGACTTGCTAGCGGGCTTATTTATCTGGCGATCCTCTGGCGCTGCGGCAAACCCGTCGCAGCACAAGCAAACTACATTGATCCGGTAAAGCGCCATGCGCTTTTCCACGTCGGCGGCCGCGATGAAACCAACCGCGATCTGGCTGTGGGTCTCATGCTGCAGACCCATTGCATCCGCTGGTCAATTGCGAACGGTCTGCAACGCTATGACTTCACACTGGGCGACGAACCCTACAAATACAGTTTTGGCGCAATCAACCGAGAGATCGCTTGCGTTGAGATTTCCACCAAAACCGGCGTGAATGTATCCGGGCGACTCGATAATGGCTGCCAAGAAGATGTCGCGGCGCTCATTCAGCGTTATGCAGACAGAGGCCGCAGTGAGGATGCGCGGATCGCGGCAAGACAGGCGCTGGAAGTCTGGCCGGAATTGGCGCCGGCGCTCAATGTCGAGGCGCTAATAGCCAAGGCAAGCCGGAAATGAGAATTCTATTGATGGGTAAGTCGCAATAGCGTGCGTCATTCGCAACGCGGATGCCATTTGACGGCCGAGCTGTCTTAAAGAATTGGCGGCGCTCCCTGGGGAGCGCCGCCTTTAGGTTCTTAAAAGTCCGCCGTAAGCGCGATACGGAAATTCCGTCCACGAAGCGGCACCACGTCCTTCCGGAACGAGGAATGGACCCGCGCATCCTGATCGTTTAGATTCGTCGCAGTCATCCGAATCGCGAACGGGCTGTCTGCGCCCATTGGACGAACAGTCGCATACAGATTGATTAGTTCGTAACCATCCGTTGGCAATTCAAACGCTGCAACGTCGTTTTGCTCCGAAACAACCTCAACCTCGAAACGTAGATCGACATATTCATGTCGCGCTTCAAGCCCGAGCACCGAAGAAAGCGGCGGGATCCGCGGCAAATCTTCGTCGAGGCCGCCGTCGCGCGTGGCGCGAACGTAATCGATTCCGATATCGCCGTGGAAATCAATGGACTCTGTTCGGAACAGCTCTGCCTCGAGCAAGGCCTCAAAGCCGGCGAACTCAGCATCATCCTGCACGAATTCAAAGACTGGCAATCCGTCTTCATCGTCACCGAGCATGTCTACAATGACGAACTCCTCGGTCATCTCGTCTTCAACGGCAAACTCGCCAGTTTCATCCAAAATAACGAAGTCATTGTATGAAGTGTAGAATCCGTTGACCGAGAAGCGGAAGCGGTCATACGTGAAACGGACAGTACCCTCAACACCGAGGCCGACTTCCTCTTCAAGGTCAGCGTTGCCGATTTCGAAGTTGTCGGTGGCAAGGTGCGGCCCATCTGCGAAGAGCTCTGTGGCCGACGGCGCGCGTTCTGTTCGAAAGCCTGTTAAACCCAAGAAGACATTGTCGTTAGCCTGATAGCCAAGACCGCCGGATACTGAGAAACCGTCAAAATCGCGGTTTACCCCAGCCGTGAGGTTCTCGACATCAGTATGTTCGTACCGACCGCCGAGCTCGACCCGCCAGGGTCCGTTCGAGTATTCCTTCAACGCGAAGAAACCATATTGAGAAGTGTCTGATGGCGGAATAAACGCTTCTTCGCCAATTGCGGAAATCTCGTTGAACCGCAACTGCACGCCCTGAGCCCCGCGCAAGGTCCCGCCCAAGAAGTCTTTTTCGCGGTTGACGAATTCGAGACGGCCTTCCCAGCCCTCGTTCGTGAACACTGTGCCAGGTTCTCCGGGGCCTTCGAATTCAGTGTGCTCGTAATCAGCATAGCCAACGCGCAGGAGCACTTTTTCCAGCCAACCATTGAGGCGGTATTCGCCCGCGAAGTCGATACGGCGTTGTTCGAGGTCAATGAAACCGCCGGCTTCTTCCTCCTCGCCTTCCTCTTCTTCGCCTTCTTCCTCTTCTTCTTTCTTGCCGCCGGGAAGGCCGTATTCGCTGTCGATTAATGTGCCGGAAACACCGAAATAGCCGTTCTCGCCAACCCAGGAGATACCGCCGGTCGCGCCATAGGTTTCGTAGAAGGAATTGGGCAGCGTACCAAACGCTTCTTCCTCTTCTTCCTCGTCGTCATCTCCTTCTTCAGCCTCTTCAGCCGCACGGAAGCGTGCAGACTCGGCAAAGCCGGGAATGTCGTAGTCCTCAGCGTCGCGATAAAAGCCGTCGCCATGAAGAACGATGGACCCGTCGCCGAAATCCCCGAGTTTCAAGTCAAACGCGCCAGCTCCTTCGAAGCCATCGTCAGCGGTGCTAACGCCTACGGTGCCGGAAATGTCGAAACCGTCTTCCGGAACAGCTGTTGGGATCTTGCCGGAAATGACATTGACCACGCCGCCCGCGGCAGACGAACCATAGAGCAACATAGACGTGCCGCGGACAATTTCGACTTGTTCCGCCGCCGCGGGATCGATTGAAACAGCATGGTCGGGACTGGGAACGCTTGCGTCAATCGAGCCGATGCCGTTGTCAAGAACGCGAATGCGATCATCTCCCAAGCCGCGAATAATCGGGCGGCTCGCGCCAGCGTTGAAATAAGTCGTGGAAACGCCTGGCTCGCGGGCGATTGTCTCTGCGAGGGTGTTCTGCAAGTTCCGCGCAAGCTCCTCCTTGTTTACAACAGAGGTGCCGACAATTGTCTCGACAACCGTACGTTCCAAGGGCGAAGCGGTGACAATCACCTGATCCGCCTCATTTTCGAAACGCTCGTCCTGGGCAATTGCCGGAGGCGCAAGCACCGCGAATGCCACAACCGGTGCGGCGCTGGACAGCAATAGTTTCTTTTTCATCGGGTATATTCCTTCAAGCCGAAATCGCCGGCCTGCATTTAGCGCGGCGTAAAATAACAAAACGAATAGTTCGAAATGCTATCGGCTCGGGGGCCCGCGAGGCCGTGCGGCGCGGATGGCGACGGCGGCGTGCTCGATCCGTGACGGGCCCAGCGCGGCAAGCCACAGACCGGCGAAAACCGCAAACATCGCAGCAGCTGCCGCGACCGCTTTGTCGCTGCCTGGCGCAGCAAGGCACAGGACGCATGTCTGCCCGCCATGGTCGTGGGAACCACCGCCAA
>JBCBSY010000070.1:0-7731 GCA_039818925.1 Pseudomonadota bacterium
GGTCAGGTCATGGCCGTAAAGACACATGCCCTGACCGAAGAGATTTCGCCGGTTGAAGGAAACATCGCCTTCGTCATCGGCAAACGCCGCCGCGCGGAAGGCGGATTTGCCGGCGCGGATCGCATCTTGCGCGAACTTCGTGATGGTCCGGCGCGTTTGCGGGTCGGCATCCGGCCCGAGGGCCGCGCGCCCGCGCGTGAGGGAACGGAAATTCAGTCCGCGGAGGGTAAAACAATCGGCGTTGTCACCTCCGGCGGATTCGGACCAACCGTCGGCGCGCCGGTCGCCATGGGTTACGTGGAAACAGCGTTTTCGCAAACCGGAACGCCCCTCAACCTGATTGTGCGCGGCAAGCCGTTGGCTGCGGCCGTTGCCGACATGCCGTTCACACCGAACAATTATTACCGGGGATCGTGATGCGTGCGTTCCTCCTCGCTGCGTTGTGTCTGTCCTTCTCGCAGAGTTGCGCCAAGCCGCAATATCTAGAGCGCGCAGATGCGTTTGCTGCGGGGAACTTCAACGGGGTCGTCCTGATCGGAAAGGGACGCGACCCGGAATATTTTGAGGCGAGGGGCGTCGCTGATTTATCATCCGGCGCCGCGCTTTCACCGACAACGATTTTCAGAACTGGGTCTGTTTCGAAACTGTTGGTGTCGGCCCTCGCATTCCAGATGGCGCAGGAAGGCGTTGTGGATCTGGATGCGCCCATCGCAAACTATCTTCCGGATTACCCGGGTGAAGGCGCGGCGATCACCCTGGCGCATTTGCTCAGTCACGCCAGCGGGCTTGAAAACGACATTATCAAAGCGGCGCGCGAGGACCCGTCCATTGCGAGCGCCAATCTCACAACGCGCGAGGCGGCGGCGCTCTATGCGAGCAGTCCTCTGAAATTCACGCCGGGCGCCGAGTTTGATTATGTGCATTCAAACTGGATCCTGGTGAAGGCCGTGCTTGAAGCCGCAGGCGGCGAAAGCCTTGAGACACTGTTGTCGGACCGCGTTTTCGCGCCACTCGCGATGACGTCCTCAGGCGTCTTTTCGGGGAATCTCGAAATGCCGGGGGCGGCCAGCGCCTATGAAACGCGCGATGCAAACGCGTATGCGCGGCCCACGCCAACATTCATGGCCGCTGCGGCGGGCGTTTATTCAAATGCACCAGACCTCATGCGTTTCATGCACGCGCTCGACGAAAGGGACCTCTTTGCGGATGATCTTGCGGACCGTTTTGAAACGGTGGTGTTCCCGGGTGAAAGCTATGCTTATGGCGGGCGCATCATCGAGATGCATCTGGACGGTGAAAACCGGCGCATCTCGTGGCAAAGCGGTTCCGACGGGCCTTACAAAATTCGCATGGCGCGCGTCCTTGATGACGGGTGGACGGTGATCGTGCTTGAAAACATCAATGCCGATCCGCGCGCTGCCAGTGATTTTGCAAAGGCGATCCTCCACGACATCTATCGAACCGAACCCCGAAAGCAGCAAGCAGAGGCCATCCAATGACCGTCAAATACACTGAAGACCATGAATGGGTGAAAGCCGCCGAAGATGGCGGCGACATCCATATTGTCGGCATTAGCGTACATGCCGCAGAGCAGCTCGGCGATGTTGTGTTCGTCGAACTGCCGGAGGTGGGCAAAACCTATGCGAAGGGCGACGATATGGCGGTTGTGGAATCGGTGAAGGCTGCCTCTGACGTCTATGCGCCAATCTCCGGCGAGGTGGTCGAGATCAACACCGCCATTGTCGATGAGCCGGCGAAGGTGAATGAAGCGCCGGAAGGCGACGCCTGGTTCGTCAAAATCAAGGCGAGCAACGCCAGCGAACTCGACGCCATGATGGATGCAGCCGCTTACAAGGAATTTACGACCAATTCATGAGCGATAAGAACAAAAAGGATTCGGGTTCCTCTCTCGCCATCGGGATTGCTATGGGTGTCGCGATCGGAACCGCGCTTGGCGTCGCCACTGACAATATTGGCTCTGGCGTCGCCATAGGCGTTGCAGTCGGCGTTGCCTTTGGTGCGGCGATGGGGGCGAAAAAGTGAAACAACAGCAAAGATAAGAAGAGATGACCATGCGCTATCTCCCTCTCAACGATGCAGACCGTGAGGCGATGCTGAAAACCATTGGCGCGCAGGATATCGATGCGCTGTTTTCTGACGTGCCAGCCGATGCGCTCAACGCCGGGTTTGACCTGCCGGACCATCAGGGCGAGTTGCAGGTGGAGCGTGCGCTCGGCGCCATGGCGGCGAAGAACCGCGCCGCCGGGGCGGGGCCGTTCTTTGTCGGCGCCGGCGCGTACAAGCATCACATCCCGGCGACGGTCGATCATATTATTCAGCGCTCTGAGTTTTTGACGTCCTACACGCCGTATCAGCCGGAAATCGCGCAAGGGACGTTGCAATATCTTTTCGAATTCCAGACGCAGGTTGCGGCGCTCACCGGCATGGAGGTCGCCAACGCGTCCATGTATGACGGGTCGACCGGGTGCGGCGAGGCGGCGCTGATGGCGCGCCGCGTGACCCGGCGCAACAAGATTTTGGCGTCCGGCGGCTTGCATCCGCATTACGGGGCGGTGACCCGCACCAATCTTGAACTGGTGGGGGCGACAGTCGCGCTGGCCCCGATCGATGTCGATGCGAGCGAAGACCTTGCGAGCCAGATTGATGACGATACGGCTTGCGTGATCGTGCAGACGCCGGATGTGTTTGGCAATGTGCGCGATCTCAGCGACATCGCCGAGGCGGCGCATGCCAAGGGCGCGCTCCTGATCGCTGTGGTGACGGAGGTTGTCTCGCTTGGCGCCTTGAAAAGCCCTGGCGAGATGGGCGCCGATATTGTTGTCGGTGAAGGTCAGTCGATCGGCAACGGGCTCAATTTCGGCGGTCCTTATGTGGGTCTTTTTGCGACGCGTCAGAAATATATGCGCCAGATGCCCGGTCGGCTTTGCGGCGAAACGACGGATGCGGAAGGAAAGCGCGGCTATGTGTTGACGCTTTCGACCCGTGAGCAGCATATCCGCCGCGACAAGGCGACATCGAACATCTGCACCAATTCCGGTTTGTGCTCCCTGGCGTTCACCGTTCACATGACGCTGCTCGGGGAGGCGGGGCTCCGGCGTCTGGCGATGCTGAACCACGAAGCGGCGTGCAAAACCGCGGACGCGCTCAACGCGGTTGACGGTGTTGAGGTGATCAACAAGAGCTACTTCAACGAATTCACCCTGCGCCTGCCGAAAAACGCGACCGAGGTTGTTGAAAAACTGGCGGGCGAAGGCGTGCTCGCCGGCGTGCCTGGCGAGCGTTTGTGGCCGGGCGTTGCGGCGGCGGAGAACTTGCTGATCGTCGCGGCGACGGAATGCGTTAGCGATGCGGATATCG
Source organism: Pseudomonadota bacterium (assembly GCA_039818925.1). Lineage (GTDB taxonomy): Bacteria > Pseudomonadota > Alphaproteobacteria > Caulobacterales > Parvularculaceae > Hyphococcus. Next base: position 3,379 of record JBCBSY010000070.1, read on the forward strand.
ATTTTCTGACTGAGGGCCTTCGGAGATGCTTATGAGATGCAGACTATTTGGCACCTTCCTGATTTGGCTCGTTACCGGGACTGCGGCTTTAGGTATGCAGAACAGACTCGATGATATCGAATGGTCATGGTTGGGCAAGGCGGCCAATATGCAGATAACAACCTACGACCTCACATGCGGTGCTGTCGAATATCGAGTCGTTACGGAGGAAATAGGCAGGGGTCAGCCTCAACTCGTAAGTTTGACCGATTCAGGCCAGCCGGTCGCTGATACTGTGTTTGAAGCGGTCTCCGATATGATGTCGCGATTTTTGAGAATTGATGCCTTGAAATTTTCCTGTGGTGATACGCGCGTCATGAAAAATGGCAAAGAGTACAATTTTGCTGGTCAATTGAGTTTTGCAGTGCATGGGATGAGCGCAGACGAGCCTAAAGACGCTGACGATGAGTGTTGGGAAGCGCAAGGTTATTATGATGAAACAACGCAAGGATCTGTAACCCTCACAAGCAAAGAGGTGATTTCGACGCGTGGGCCCGGAACTGGCCAATGCATTATCGGTTTAGGTGAGCGGATTCAGATACAAATAAAAAAACCTGATCAGGAAGACGAGTAATGACCATGAATTCTCAAGGCCGTCCTTCCCGTCCGGACAGCGCCGCATCAACAACGGCGCCGACCTTCACCGGCAATAAAGCGTTGCAAATTGAAGAGGCGCTGATCTTCGAGATCGGCGATTTCGCCGGAACCGGCGTTGACCTCGCCAAACCTTCCGGCGGTGCGGATCGCCTGGGCGGTCTCAACCGTCGCAGCGATATCGGCTTGCCGGGCCTGTCCGAGCCTGAAGCCATGCGTCACTTCGTGCGGCTCAGCCAGAAGAATTACGCCATCGACATGGGCCCGTTTCCGCTGGGCTCGTGCACCATGAAACACAATCCGCGCCTGAATGAGAAAATGGCCCGGCTTCCCGGGTTCGGTGATCTTCACCCGCTGGCGCCGGAAAGCGCGGTGCAAGGCGCGCTGGAGCTGATCGACAGTCTCGCCCATTGGCTGAAAGAACTGACCGGCATGCCCGCGGTTGCCATGTCGCCGAAAGCCGGCGCCCATGGCGAGCTTTGCGGCATGATGGCGATCAAGGCGGCGATTGAAGCGCGCGGCGAAGCCGAAAGCCGTGTGCGCGTGCTGGCGCCGGAATCGGCGCACGGCACCAATCCGGCGACGGCGGTGCAATGCGGTTTTAAAGTCGATTCGATTCCGGCCGACAAAACCGGCCGCGTCGATCTTGCCGCGCTGAAAGACATGCTGGGCGATGATGTCGCCGGCATTATGGTGACCAACCCGAACACCTGCGGTCTTTTTGAGCGTGATATTCGCGCCATCGCCGATGCGGTGCATGAGGCGGGCGGCTATTTCTATTGCGACGGCGCAAACTTCAACGCTATCGCCGGCAAGGTGAAGCCGGGCGATCTCGGCGTCGACGCGATGCACATCAATCTGCACAAGACCTTTTCAACGCCCCATGGCGGCGGCGGCCCCGGTTCCGGTCCGACCGTGTTGTCGGAGGCGCTCGCGCCTTTCGCGCCGGTTCCATATGTCGTTTGTGAAGATGGGCGTTATCATCTTGTGGAAACCCGGCGCGCCGCCAAGGCCGAAGGCGCCAATGAAGAAGGCACCGGGGGCGACAGCCTCGGGCGGCTGACGGCGTTTCACGGTCAAATGGGCATGTTCGTGCGTGCGCTTTCCTACATGCTGAGCCATGGCGCTGATGGCGTGCGTCAGGCGGCGGAAGATGCGGTCCTGAACGCCAATTATGTGTTGACGCGCCTCAAGGCCGAGATGACGCCAGCCTTTGACGGTTACTGCATGCATGAAGCGCTGTTTGACGACCGCTTCCTGAAAGACACCGGCGTTGAGACCATCGACTTTGCAAAGGCGATGATCGACGAAGGCTATCATCCGATGACCATGTATTTCCCGCTGGTGGTCCGCGGCGCCATGCTGATCGAACCGACGGAGTCTGAATCGAAACGCGAACTCGATCAGTTTTGCGACGCCCTTCTGTCGCTCGCCAAACGCGCCAAGACCGGTGAAACGGAAGGCTTCAAGGCCGCACCCGTCCATGCGCCGCGCCGCCGGCTCGATGAAACGGCGGCGGCCAGGAAACCGGTCCTGCGGTGGACGGCGCCTGCGCCGGCGCAAGCTGCGGAATAGGCCATCACGCCTGATCACAAAATTTCTGGTCGGGTTTTCGGTCGTCGGGATTATGCCTTAAGGTCGGCGCGCAATGGCAGGTCATTTCAGGTGCGATGCAGGATTAAGTCCTGCGCCGCGTATGGAACCCAGGGCATGAGTAATGGGCGGGGCGCAAATGGATTTTCTGACACAGTTCACCATGACCGGACTCGAGATTCTCTCGACGATGTTCATCTTCGTTGTTGGGCTTGGCGCGCTTGGCGTTATTGTCATGTATTTCGCCGACTCAATGCAGTCGCGCGATGCCGTGCGCCATAACTACCCGGTCATCGGCCGGTTTCGTGAACTGTTTACGCGGCTGGGCGAATTCTTCCGGCAGTATTTCTTTGCACTGGATCGCGAGGAAATGCCGTTTAACCGGGCGGAACGCGATTGGATTTACAAATCCGCCAAGGGCAAGAACAACACCCAGCCCTTTGGCTCAACCCGCAATCTCAATCTGGTGGGAACGCCGATCTTTATCAACTGCGCTTTCCCGCGCCTCGACGAAGAGGCGACTGATCCGCCCCCGGTGACGTTCGGTCCGCATACCTCCAATCCCTATCAAGCGTCGTCGATCATCAACATTTCCGCGATGAGTTATGGTTCCTTGTCCAAACCGGCGGTGCGAGCCCTATCGCGTGGCGCGAAGCTCGCCAATTGCTACATGAACACAGGCGAAGGAGGATTGTCGCCTTATCATCTGGAAGGCGGCTGCGACATCATCTTTCAGATGGGCACAGCCAAATATGGCTGTCGTAAAGATGATGGGTCGTTGGACGAAAAAAAGCTCGCCGCCATTGCTGCGAACCCACAGGTTAAAATGATCGAGGTGAAACTCGCGCAAGGCGCCAAGCCCGGCAAGGGCGGCATCCTGCCGGCGTCGAAGGTCAATCGAGAGGTGGCGAAAATTCGCGGCATTCCAGTGGGCAAGGCGTCGATTTCGCCGAACCGGCACCCGGAAATCGACAACGCCGACGAGTTGCTCGACTTTGTTGACCGGGTTCGCCGCATCACCGGTCTGCCGACGGGCTTCAAAACTGTGCTCGGCGCATATGGCTGGCTTGACGATCTTTGCGATGCGATCGAGCGGCGTGGAATCGAATCCGCGCCAGACTTCATCACGCTTGACGGCGGCGACGGGGGCACAGGCGCTGCGCCCATGTCGCTGATGGACAATGTCGGCCTGCCGCTCAAGCAGGCGCTCCCCATGCTGACGGATATTCTGGAACGCCGCGGCCTTCGCGACCGAATTAGAATTATCGCCTCCGGCAAGCTCGTCACCCCGGCGGAAGTCGCATGGGCCTATTGCGCCGGCGCCGATGTGGTGAACACCGCGCGCGGGTTCATGTTTTCCATCGGCTGCATTCAGGCGCTGCGCTGTCATACAAACAAATGCCCGACCGGCGTCACGACACATAAAAAATCCCTTCAAGGCGGGCTCGACCCGAAGGTGAAATCAAAGCGCGTCGCCCATTACGTTGAAAAAATGCGCAAGGATGTAGGCATGATCGCCCATTCCTGCGGTGCGGCGCACGCGCGCAATCTAAAGCGTTTCCATGTCCGCATTCAGCAGGAAGACGGCACCTCCGTGCCGCTTGATGAGCTATTGGCCCGACGCCGCCCTATGGCCCCGGAGGAATACAAGCGCGCTTAGAGTTTTCCGGTCATTTTTAAAATGCACAAGATTTGCAACATGCTTCACTCAACATTCCGGGTGGGTGCGGTTACCTTAATTCACTAATCCTGCCGTTAGTGGAGTTGAGCATGTTAAGTCGATTGTCAGTCGCTGTATTTTTTAGTTTCTTCACAAGCATGGCCATGGCCCAAGACGAATCTGGGGACCGTGCGCCCGTTATTCAGGATCTCGATTTCTTAATCGGCACATGGGATATAGAAAACAGCGTCTATTATCATTATGAGCCGGATCGGCTTTTGTTTGTAGAAAGCGGTACGCTAACCTGTCGCTATGATCTATTGCTGAATGATGAACCGCAATACATTACCTGCGAAGGGAAATGGCGAATTGATCAGGAAGATCGGCAGCGCTATCGTGAAACCCGGACATCAATTCGTTATAATAGATTTCTTGGCGAGTTTGAGCAGATCGGCATCTACAGCAAC
>JBCBSY010000071.1:0-7670 GCA_039818925.1 Pseudomonadota bacterium
CGCGCCGCAGCGCGTCAACGTCGAATCCTTCAGCCTGTTTCATTTGCGCATTTACATTCATGATTGCGCCAGCCAATCCGCGACGCGCGCCGCAAAAACCTCGCGAACATCGTCATTTTCGATGCTTTCAATCACTTCGCCGACAAACGCCTCAACCAACAAGGCGCGAGCCGAGGCCTCATCAAGGCCGCGCTGGCGCAGGTAAAACAGGGCGTCATCGTCAAGCGCGCCGACCGTGCTGCCATGGGCGCACTCGACATCATCCGCATAAATCTCCAGTTCGGGCTTGTGGTTGGCTTCGGCGCCTTCGGACAGCAACAACGCGTTCGCCGTCATCTTTGCGTCGGTTTTCTGCGCCGGGCGCTCTACATGAAATTTACCTTGAAAAACATTGCGTCCCCGGTCTCTCGCAACGCCTTTATGCACCTGGCGCGTTTCACAGGCTTCCGCCTTGTGCAGGACATATGTTGAAATATCCGAATGGCGCTCATCTTTTAGCAAGGCGGCGCTGTCAATCGACGCAAACGCGTTTTCCGCCACATAGTGAAGCACAGTCTCATGGCGAGCCAGGCGCGCGCCGATCGACAATGTCGTCTGGTCAAAGTGTGCGCCGCCATCCACCTTCGGCGCACAAAGCGCGTGCATCACCGCGCGCGGGCCTGTGTCCTGTAGAACGAAGCGGTGAAACCGCGCCTTGTCTCTGAGCGCCATGTGACAGAGATGAGAATATAGCGGGGCGCCTTCGCCTTCGTAGGTTTCAATGAGTTGAACATTCGCGCCAACGCCAATGCGCAGCAAAGTCTGAGCGAAAACCGGCGCGCCACTATCGACGATGTGGCGGATCAGGATCGGCCGAGCAAGGATGACACCGTCATCGACCTGAAGCCCAAAGGCTTTGCGGTTCATCGCAACATTCAAGGATACGATCGCATGGGTCTCAAGATCGGGAATCGTCGCCATGGAATCGATCACGCCAAAAGCGGCGCCTTCGACGGTTGATTCCTCCGGCAAGATGACACGTCCATTGACAATCTGAATTTCCAGCGGCTCCAGATCGGCGAAAGCAGACGGCGCAATCGCCACGTCGCCGGTGGCGTCTTCAAACTCCGCCGCGCGCAAGGCAGCGCTGAAATCCGACCAGCGCCAACCCTCAAGCCGGCGATTGGGCAAGCGCATCTTGCTGAACCGATCAAACGCAGCCGCCTGCGCTTCATTCGGCGCCGAACGCGCCACGAAGGCGGCCTCTATGCCCGCGTCAAACGCCGATGCGTTTTGAATAAGAGACGCGCTCATGTCACGCCGCCTCGATAAATTGTTCGTAGCCGGATTCTTCCAGCGTCTGCGCCAGCTCCGGCCCGCCGGATTTGACAATCCGCCCACCGGCCAACACATGCACTGCATCCGGCTTAATGTAATCAAGCAGACGCTGATAATGGGTGATGACAAGGAAGCCGCGATCCGGCCCTCGCAGCGCATTGACCACTTCGCCGACCATTTTCAGCGCATCGATATCGAGGCCGGAATCCGTCTCGTCCATAATCGCGAAACGCGGTTCGAACATCGCCATTTGCAGCATTTCCATGCGTTTCTTTTCGCCGCCTGAAAAGCCGACATTGAATTGACGTTTCAGCTTGGCGTCGTCGAGCCCGACAAGTTTTGATTTCTCGCGGACGAGGCGGATGAAATCAGCGGCGGAGATTTCGTCTTCGCCGCGCGCCTTGCGCTGGGCGTTCATGGCGGTGCGAATGAAGTTCATGGTCTGCACGCCGGGAATCTCCATCGGGTGCTGGAACGACAGGAAAAGCCCCCTCGCCGCGCGTTCATCGGGGTCGAGGTCGAGAACGTCGGCGCCGTCGAGCGTCACTGCGCCGCCAGTCGCCTCGTAATCGTCGCGACCCGCCACGGTGTAGGACAGCGTCGACTTGCCGGAGCCGTTCGGCCCCATAATCGCATGCACCTCGCCCGCAGGCACGTTGAGCGTCAGCCCTTTGATAATTTCATTGCCGTCAATGGCGACATGGAGATCGTTGATGTTGAGCATTAGAGAGCTTCCTGACTAAATCCGTTCTTGCGCACCGCTGTGCACTCAATTTCTATTTTTGCACCCATCGGCAACGCTGCGACAGCGACGGTTGTACGAGCGGGTGGGTTCTCCGGAAAAAACTCAGCATAAGCCTTGTTCATTTTCCCGTAGTCATCAATGTCAGACAAAAAAACCTGACAACGAACAATCTCTGAAAGATTCGAACCCGCGCCAGACAGCGTCAGGTATATGTTGTTGAGCGCCTGCTGCGTTTCAGTTTCTATATTTCCTGATAATTTGTTTTCTTCTGGGTTCAAACCGACATGCCCGGCGAGATAAAGAACGCCGTTCGCCTCTACGACAGGCGAATAAGGCAGATCCTGTGCAGCAACCGCAACCGGAGCGGCAATTGCAGCGAATCCCACCACAGCGACTGCGATGCGACGCAGAGAAAGGATCAAGTTCGCCATTATCTGACGCTCCCTTCGAGGCGATCAGCCTCCGTGAACTTACGGATGACCTCAATCTTACCGGCAATTTTGGAATTAAATTCTTCGAGCTGTTCCGCCGGCACCCATAGTTCTTCATGCTGGGCGCCACCAACGACTTTGCGTTCGAATTGATCAAGATAGTCTTTGGGCAATGAGAAACGCGTGACATACCCGATTTTCTCATCATTGAATTTCGTATTCCAATCTCGCGCAATCTGGCATGCGTATTCCTCGTTCGTCACCGGATAGAAAATCGGCTGCTCCGGAAGACGGGGTGGAAAGGCGGTGAAGCGCGATTGCTCAATGAGTTCGAGTTCTTTTACGCCTACAGGGCGATAGAGTGCTGTAAGCTCAGCCATCACCCGACGCTCCCTTCGAGGGAAACACTCACGAGCTTCTGCGCTTCAACGGCGAATTCCATCGGCAGTTCCTGCAAGACTTCCTTGCAAAACCCGTTGACGAGCAGCGCCACGGCTTCTTCCTCAGAAAGCCCGCGCTGCTGGCAGTAGAAAAGCTGATCTTCTGAAAGGCGCGATGTCGTCGCCTCATGCTCAAGGATCGCTTTCGGGTTTTTCGATTCCACATAAGGCACCGTATGGGCGCCGCAATTATTGCCGATCAAAAGCGAGTCGCACTGGGTGAAATTGCGCGCGCCTTCCGCCTTGCGATGAATGCTGACAAGCCCGCGATAGGTCGAATTCGATTTACCCGCGGAAATGCCTTTCGAAATGATCCGCGATTTTGTGTTCTTGCCCAAATGGATCATCTTGGTGCCGGTATCGGCCTGCTGATGGTTATTGGTAATGGCGATCGAATAAAACTCGCCCTGACTATTGTCGCCTTTCAAAACACAGGACGGATATTTCCACGTCACCGCTGAACCGGTCTCAACCTGTGTCCACGAAACTTTCGAATTCACGCCGCGGCAATCGGCGCGCTTCGTCACGAAGTTGTAGATGCCGCCCTTCCCGTCTTTGTCGCCGGGATACCAGTTCTGCACCGTAGAATATTTGATCTCGGCGTTGTCTTCCGCGATCAGCTCGACCACCGCCGCATGAAGCTGGTTTTCGTCACGCATCGGCGCGGTGCAGCCCTCAAGATAGGAAACGTAAGAGCCGGGCGCCGCAACGATCAGCGTGCGCTCAAATTGGCCGGTATTGGCTTCATTGATACGGAAATAAGTCGACAACTCCATGGGGCAGCGAACGCCCTCCGGCACATAAACAAAGGTTCCGTCGGAAAACACCGCGGAGTTCAGCGTCGCGAAGAAATTGTCCGATGTCGGCACTACGGTGCCGAGATATTTCTTCACCAGATCCGGATGCTCGCGCACGGCCTCAGAGATCGACATGAAAATAACGCCGGCCTTTTTCAGCTCGTTCTGAAAGGTCGTGGCGACGGAAACCGAGTCAAAAACCGCATCCACCGCAACTTTGGGCTTTTCGCCCTTGCCGTTCGCGCCGCCATTGGGACCATTGGGATGCGTTCGCGCATCACCAGGACTTGTCCCCGCGCCTTTGACGCCTAACAGGACTTCCGCCTCGCGCAAAGGAATGCCGAGCTTTTCAAAGTCGGCCAGAATTTCCGCCGGCACATCGTCAATCGATTCGTATTTCGCACCGGTTTTCGGCTCCGCGTAATAATAGGCGTCCTGATAATCGATTTCCGGATAGTCAACCATCGCCCAGGTCGGCTCCTCCATGGTGAGCCAGCGCTTGAACGCCTCCAGCCGCCATTCAAGCAGCCATTCGGGCTCTTCCTTTTTGGCGGAGATAAAGCGCACGGTGTCCTCGTTCAGACCCTTCGGCGCCTTGACCGATTCAATATCGGTGGTGAACCCGTATTTATAGGTCTCGAGGGACTTCGCCGTCTCGACGGTTTCCCGACTGATCGATTCTTTAACTTCGGACATTTATGCCGCTCTCGCTTTGATGCGTTCATACGCCTTCGGCCATTCGCGGATGAAGGCGTCGGCGTCGTGTGCAGTTGAATTCCAGCCGAGCGACACGCGAATAGCAGAGCTCGCCTGCGTCTCGCTGGCGCCCATGGCGGTCAGCACATGGCTTGGTTTGGTTTTACCGGATGAGCAGGCCGTGCCTGCCGAAACGGAAATCCCGGCAAGATCCATGGTCATCATCTGCGTCGCGCCGGAAAATCCGTCTGCGGAGAGACAGAGCGTTCCTGGCAGACGTTCCTCTCCCACGCCCCAGATTTTCGCGCCAGCCGCCACAGCCGCATCTTGCATCCGGTCACGAAGCGCCGCGATTTCGCCCGCTCGCGCAAGACTGTCTTTTGCCATGTCGCTGGCGAGGCCGAGCCCGGCGATCGCCGGCACATTGTGCGTGCCGGCGCGGCGGTTCTGTTCATGCCCGCCGCCGCGCATGACAGGCTCCAATGGCAGGTTCGGTCCGGCGATTAGCGCGCCGATGCCCACTGGCCCGCCAAATTTGTGACCGGTCAGCGACAGGATGTCGGCGCCCGACATCACGAAATTGACGGGAACTTTGCCTGCCGCCTGCGCCGCATCACAAAAGAGAAGCCCGCCAGCCACATGGGTAATGTCCGCAGCCTCGCGCACCGGCTGCAACACGCCGGTCTCATTGTTGGCGAACATCAGACACACGATGAAGCCGCCATCGCGTTCCGCATCATAGCCCTCAAGGCGTGTTTTCAGCCAGCCGAGATCGACAATGCCGTTTGACAAGGCGGGAATGGTTTCAATCTCTGCGCCCGTCGTCGCTGCATTGGCGCCGACTGCGGAATGTTCAATCGCGCTGACGAAAATACGTTTGATATTGTGCGGCGCCATGGCGCCATGCAGCGCATAGTGAATGGACTCTGTACCGCCGCTTGTAAAAATAACGCCGTTCACCGGCGCATTGACAAGCGCGCGCACGCGCTCGCGCGCATCTTCCACAAGTTTGTTGGCGCACCGCCCCTCTTCATGCACAGACAGTGAATTACCGTCCTTGCTCATGACGGCCGCCACGAAGTCAACGACTTCTGGTCGCACAGGCGCAGTCGCGTTATGGTCCAGATAGTGCCGGTTCATTCCGCCGCCCCCGCAAAGCTCTTTTGAGTGGGTGCATTTACCGCCGCCATACCGAGCACCCGGCGCTGTAAAATATCTTCCAGTGTGACGGCGTTCAAAAAGACTTCGATCTGACGACCCAGCTCATCCCACAAGTCATGAGTCAGGCAACGCGCCGTCGTTCCCTTGCACCCGATTGACGAACCCGGCGCACAGGCCGTGGTGCGGATTTCTTCATCGACAGCGGCGACGATATCCGCGACGCGGATCGCCGACGGGTCATTGGCCAGCACATAACCGCCCGTGACGCCGCGTGCGCTTTCAACAAGGCCCGCCCGGCGAAGCTTGCCGAAGAGCTGCTCAAGATAGGAAAGCGAAATCCCCTGACGCAAAGCGATATCGGACAGCGCCACCGGATCGGATGATCCTTGCGCCGCAATATCGGTCATCGCCGCGACCGCGTATCTGCCTTTGGTTGTGAGCTTCACAAGTGGCCTTTTTGTTTTCGCTGCCCATGTCACCAATTCCTGAGCAGCGCGCTCAATTAAGAAATTTGCGCGGTCTGGGCGCTGTCTTGACAGGGCATTGGCTGGCGCCGTTTCAAAAACATGCTATACGCGCCCGCCGATTGCCCCTGTTCGTTGCTCAGATAAGAAATCCGACTAATTCAGTCAACATTAAATCCGCCGGTTTCTCGTGGATTTTTCTGTTTTTTAGCCCGCTGCGTCCGGACAGACAGGTAGTGTAACAACAAAAATACTGGGGATTAGCGCAATCGCCGCGCCAACAATGTAAAGGACGACAATGCCAGAAGTAATTTTCGCCGGTCCCGAAGGACGCCTCGAAGGCCGTTATCAAAAAGGAAAAGGTGAAAACCCGCCAGTGGCGCTCGTTCTGCACCCGCATCCGCTGTTTGGCGGGACGATGAACAATCGCGCGACCTACGAGCTGTACCAGATGTTCATCCGCCGCGGTTTTTCGACGATGCGGTTCAATTTTCGCGGGGTGGGCCGCAGCCAGGGTGAATATGACCAGGGCCAGGGCGAGCTGGCCGACGCGGCCACTGCGCTGGATTACATGCAGCAAATGAACCCCAACGCCCCGTTCAGCTGGGTCGGCGGGTTCTCCTTCGGCTCCTGGATCGCCATGCAGCTATTGATGCGGCGGCCGGAGATTGTGGGTTTTATTGCCGGATCAACCCCGGCGAACCTTTACGATTTTTCTTTCCTGGCGCCCTGCCCGTCTTCCGGCGTGGTCATTCACGCAGAAAACGACAAAATCTGCGCGCCGGATGAAACGCGGGGCATGGTGGAGCGCACTCGTACGCAAAAAGGCCGCAAGATCGAGTTCACCGTGGTTCCCGGCGCCGACCATTTCTTTGAGTCGCATATCGAGGATTTCATTGCGACCGCTGAGAACTATCTTGACGCCCGGCTTGCCCATGATGCGCCGGAAGGCGCCTATCACGGGGAAGAGTAAGGAAATTCAACCAGTTCCGGCCAGGTGAGCAGCGCGTTTTTTCCCGGCATTAACTTTTTCCCGCCATGCTATAAAACTAAAAAGGGGGCTCTCCGGGGGGAAGCTGTGCTTGGTGGCGTTTTCAAAAGGTTGGCGCTGACGCGCGGAAAACTGGCGGCAAAGCTCGCCGGCGTGAACGGGTTTACCGGTCGCGGCTCGATCGCCTGTATGACATCGGCCGAAGGCGTAGACAGACTGACAGTCGATCTAAGCGGTCTCGCGGGGCGCAATGCAGATGTTTTCATCAACAACGCACGTTCTGGAACGATCGCCATCAAAAACGGACGGGCGAAAGCAAGACTGGTCTCACGCGCCGGCGGCCTGCGTACAAACGACGGCGCAAGAGTGGAAGTCCGGCAAAATGGGGATGTGGTGTTGGCAGGCGTCTTGACCCGCGCCTGACCCGGCCCATCGCAAAACCGATGACGCCGCGCGCGGCCGTGTTATGGTTTGCAAGCCTCGGCGGGAGTACGAAACGCCATTGTCACCGGATCATGTTCAACACATGCCTGACCAACTTCCCGATGATTTTCCGGAGCCGGAGAACAACAGACCGACCCTGCCCATCGCCTCGATCGTTTTGAGCGCAGGGCTGTTGTTGCTGATC
>JBCBSY010000072.1:0-7144 GCA_039818925.1 Pseudomonadota bacterium
CTTCGCGTCCGACGCCGAATAGGGGGCGATGACGATGAGGCCCGGCACATGAGCGTACCATGACGCATAGTCCTGGGAGTGCTGGGCCGCAACGCGCGCAGCGGCGGCGTTCGGCCCGCGGAAGACGATTGGGCTGCCCATCTGGCCGCCGGACATATAGCGGGTCTTGGCGGCGGAATTGATGACATGGTCAATCGCCTGCATGGCGAAGTTCCAGGTCATGAACTCGACAATAGGTTTCAGCCCCGCAAAGGCCGCGCCGACCCCAAGACCGGCGAACCCATATTCCGTGATCGGCGTATCAACGACCCGGCGTGAGCCGAATTCCTCCAAAAGCCCGCGCGAGACTTTATAGGCGCCCTGATATTCGGCGACTTCCTCGCCCATCAGAAAGACGTCTTCGTCGCGGCGCATTTCTTCGGCCATGGCGTCGCGCAGGGCATCCCGAATGGTTGTCGGCGCCATCTGCACATCGGCCGGCAGTTCCGGGTCGGAAGCAGCCGTTTGCGCGGCCGGTTGCTGCAGCGCCGCCTCTCCATCACCACCGCTGTCTGCTGTTTCGCTCTCGGGTGCGTCTCCCGCGTCAGCCGCCGCGCTTGCGCCATTCAGCGAAGAGACGTCAATATCGTCCGCGTTTTCACCGTCTTCAACCAGGACCGCGATCGGGACGTTGACCTTCACATTCTCGGTGCCTTCGGCCACGAGGATCTTGCCGACGACGCCTTCGTCCACCGCTTCGACTTCCATGGTCGCTTTGTCTGTCTCGATTTCAGCAATCACGTCGCCGGAAGAGACGCTGTCGCCCTCTTTCACATTCCACTTGGCAAGCGTGCCCTCTTCCATAGTTGGCGACAGGGCTGGCATCAGAATCGGCGTTGGCATTGATATGTCTCGACTTTCCGGTTTGACCGCAATGGCGGCGCTTCTTCCTAGCCGCTGGGGCCCAAGGTGAACAAGAGGAAATCCGCCTCGCCGGGGTCACGGCGCGTCAGGCCGGGCGGGCGGCGCGCTTTTTCGCCCTTTTGCCCCTCCGCCTTGGAAAGGCCGGACGGCTTGTTTTATGCATGACGCGCAATGCAACCAGCGCAGGCGACGCCATGGCCTTTCTTCCCACCAATCCGGACGACAAGACGCTGTTCGACTTTGAAGCGGTCAAAAATCTTGGCTGCGAGCTGGCGCAAGCCTACGCTTCGGGTGATCCCTTTCCAAATATCGCAATCGACGATTTTCTGCCTGAACCGCTGATTAACCTTTGCCTTGAAAAGTTCCCGGACGCTCCGGACCCTGATAGCCAAAGCTTTGACCGCAATCAGGAACGGCTGAAGACGAGCTATCATCCCGACCATATGGAGCCGGCGCTGCGTCGGTTGTTCTATGCATTTAACTCGCGGCCCTTCATCCGGGTCGTTGAAAACATCACCGGCATCAAAGGCCTGATCCCTGATCCTTATTTTCTGGGCGGCGGATTTCATGAAATCGGCAATGGCGGGCATTTGTCGATGCATGCGGATTTCAATCACCACAAACCGCTTGACCTGGAACGTCGGGTCAACGTGCTGATTTATCTCAACCAGGATTGGAAGCCGGAATATGGCGGCCAATTGGAGCTTTGGACGTCGGATATGAAGGAAAGGGTTCAGTCCTATCTGCCGCTCGCCAATCGTTGCGTGATGTTCACCACGACCCAGCATTCCATGCACGGCAACCCGCAGCCGGTCGCCCACCCGAACGGCGTCACCCGAAAATCAATTGCGCTCTATTACTACACCGCGACCTGGGATCATACCAAAGCCTCAAAAACCACGCAGTTCCGGCCGCGCGCCGGAACCGGCGACAAAACCGACTGGCATGTCAAAACCAATGAATTTCTAGGCGATGTAATGCCGCCGGTCCTTTTTCGACTGCTGGCGAAGGCCCGCCACCGCCTGTCGCGCAGATAGCCTGGCCTTTGGCGAACATGATTATTCGGAATTCGATCCGGGACTTGCGGGAATGGCCCCTTTCCGTTAAGTCCCGGCTTTTTCCGGCAACCCGGCTTTGACATGGCGCCCCGGCTTCCTAAATAAGGCCTGCGCGGGCGCGGCAACCGCCATTGAGGCAAGCGTCTGCAAAAGAGAGTTTCTTCATGACCGCCGTTATCCTGACGATCCATTCTCTCATCGTCCTCGCCCTTATCGGCGTTGTGCTCTTACAGCGTTCTGACGGCGGCGCGCTTGGCCTTGGCGGTGGCGGCGGTGGCGGCGGCGGTTTCATGACCGGCCGCGGCGCGGCGAACGCGCTGACCCGAACCACCTCTGTGCTCGCTGCCGCCTTCTTCGCAACCTCGCTTGTTCTGGCGATTCGCGCCGGCGCCGGCGAAGACGCCGACACGGTGATCGACGAGCTGACGGGAACGCAAGCGCCCGTTAGCGATACGGCGACGCAAGACGACGGCGATTTCTCCGCCGAAGACCTGCTGAATTCTCTCGGAACTGATGAAGAGGGTGCACCAGACGCTGGCGACGCGCCAGCCAGTGTTGAAGACCTTCTCGAAGAGGAAGGCGTCGAGGTTCCGGCCGAGAGCGCCGCTCCTGATGAAGAGGAAGAAACGCCAAGCGAACCGGAAAAAACGCCGAACCGATAGGGCTTGGAAAAAGCGGCTTTTTGGCGCTCATGCGCCAATCCAGAATTTAGAGTTTGATTAGAGCGGAATCTTCGCTAAGACGAACTTCCATGGCGCGGTATATATTCATTACCGGCGGCGTGGTGTCGTCTCTTGGAAAAGGTGTTGCTTCGGCGGCGTTGGGCGCGCTTCTTCAAGCGCGCGGATATAAGGTGCGTCTGCGCAAGCTGGATCCTTACCTAAACGTCGATCCCGGCACCATGTCGCCCTATCAGCATGGTGAAGTCTTCGTCACCGACGACGGCGCAGAAACCGATCTCGACCTCGGCCACTATGAACGCTTTACCGGCGTTTCCGCATCGAAGGGTGACAATGTCACCACCGGACAAATATATTCAAGCATCCTCGAGCGCGAACGGCGCGGTGACTATCTGGGCGCAACAGTGCAGGTCATTCCGCATGTCACCGACGCCATCAAACAATTTGTCCTTTCGGATGCGGGCGGCGCGGATTTTGTCCTGTGTGAGATTGGCGGCACGGTTGGCGATATCGAGGCGCTGCCGTTCTTCGAAGCGATCCGCCAGCTTGGCAATGAGCTGCCGCGCGGCGACGCAGTCTATGTTCACCTGACCCTGATGCCGTTCATTCCGTCTGCGGGCGAACTCAAAACAAAACCCACGCAGCACTCGGTGCGAGAATTGCGCGCGATCGGCATTCAGCCGGATGTGTTGCTGGTGCGCGCCGATCGCGACATCCCGGACAGCGAACGCAAAAAAATCGCACTATTTTGCAACGTCCGTTCGTCAGCAGTGGTGCAGGCGCTTGATTGCCGGACCATCTATGAAGTCCCGCTTGCCTATCATGGCGAAGGGTTCGACCAGGAAGTCCTTGATGCATTTGGCGTCAAAAACCCGCCGGAGCCGCAACTGGACGGCTGGGAACGGATCGTCAAGCGGATCATTTCGCCCGATGGCGAGGTCACCATTGCAGTTGTCGGGAAATACACCGTTCTGAAAGACGCCTACAAATCGCTGATCGAAGCGATCGCCCATGGGGGCATCGCAAATAATGTCCGTGTCAATATCAAGTGGATCGAATCCGACGTGTTTGAAAAAGAAGAACACGCGATTTCAGAGCTGGAAGGCGTGCATGGCATTCTGGTGCCCGGCGGCTTTGGCGAGCGCGGCGCGGAAGGCAAGATCAAGGCGGCCACCTTTGCGCGCGAAAAGGAGATACCTTATTTCGGCATCTGTTTCGGCATGCAGATGGCCATCATTGAAGCGGCGCGAAATCTCGTTGGCGAGAAAGATGCCAGTTCATCGGAGTTTTCATCCTGCGGCAAGCCGGTCGTCGGGCTGATGACGGAATGGGTGCGCGGCAATGAAACCGAAACCCGCAAAGAGGACGATGATCTTGGCGGCACCATGCGTCTTGGGGCCTATCCGGCGCGTCTGAAAGAGGGCAGCCGCGTTGCTGAAATCTACGGCGCCACCGAAATTTCCGAACGCCATCGCCATCGCTTCGAAGTCGATATGAAATGGGCCGAAAGCCTGCGCGATCATGGCGTAGTATTCTCTGGCGTCTCACCTGACGGCGAGCTGCCGGAGATTATGGAAATTCCGGACCATCCCTGGTTCATCGGCGTTCAGTATCACCCGGAGCTCAAATCCCGTCCATTTGAGCCGCATCCCTTATTTGCGTCCTTTATCGAAGCCGCAGTGAAACGCTCGCGTCTCGTCTAAGGCCGATCAAAAAGCGCCGCGAGTTTCGTTGCTTCCTTGTCCACATCGTGCGCGGCCATGACGCGGGCGCGCCCTTCCCGCCCAAGCTCGCAAAGTTGATTGGGTGACGCGCCAAGTGCATCGCGCATGGCTGCAGTCAGCGCATCAACATCGCCCGCCGGGACAATCCAGCCGCATTGCCCGTCCAACAACTCCGGAATGCCGGCCACATAGGTTGAAATGACCGGCCGGCCGAGCGCCAGCGCTTCCATGATCACCACGGGCAAGCCTTCAGCAAATGTTGGCAACACAAACGCGCGCGCGTTTTTTATTTCTTCGCGCACGGCGCTGTTTTCCATCCAGCCCCTGATCACCACATGATCACCAACTTCGTGGCGTGCGATCTCTTTTTCGATCTCCACCCGTGCCTCGCCATCGCCGATCAGCACAATCTTCAACGATGGGAAGTCATGTTTCAGGCGTGCGGCGATCGCCGGCAATTGCGCCTGTCCCTTCTGCGGGCATAGCCGCCCGACACAAACAAGGGTGTGATTGTCCGGTAGCGGACTTTCCTCAAAATCACGAATCTGCAACCCGCAATGAATGATTTCAATTTTTTCACCAGCCCTGATCGAGGAAAAACGGATGAGCTGCGACTTACAAAAATGGGAGATCGCCGCCACAAAAGAGGCGTGTTCAATCTTGGCCGGAAAATCAAGGAGCGGCGCATCGGTCAGTTCATCCGGGCCGTGGACAGTGAAGCTGTAGCGTGGGCCGCCCAGAACGCGCGCCAGCATGGCGACCGCCGCTGCATTGGTGCCGAAATGGACATGCACATGGGTCACGCCCGCTCTTTTTATCCGTTGACGGAACAACGTCGCCTGCATCAAGTACGCGAAATGTCGAACGACACCGCCGCGCGCGCGCTTGATCAACCGGGTCCAGGGCCCGAGGCTTCGCAAGAGACCGCCCGGGTTGACGAAGATTTCTTTCAGAAACGCGAACAGCAATCCCGCCGCATTGCCAGTCAGCAGATACTCCGTTTGCTGCTTTTCCGCGATGTCCGCGGGGTCAACGAGCGCGCCAGCCCAGTGGCGCACGGCGTATCGTTTGATCGGGGTTCCCTGGCGCTCAAGCGCCTCAATCTCTCGGCGGATGAACGTGGTCGACGTCATCGGATAGGAGTTCATTAAATAGGCAATGCGCGCCACCATTTCCCTACTCCTGCTCCCGAATGCGGTCGAGGACGCGCAATGTGTCGAGCGAGAGGGCGTGGCTAGCAATGTCGCTTTCGGTTTTACCGGCGGCAATGAGCGACAGGAAATGCGTCAACTGTGGAAGATACTGATCTCGGCCATAAGGGTGATGTTCACCGCCGCCAAGCGCCGACTTGAGTTTTCGTAAAATGGGGACTTGCTTGAGCGCGGCCTTAAATTTTGACGACGCGCCTGCATCATCCGCTGGTCCGCGCGGCGCTGCCGTTTCCACAATGACCTGCTCTGCGCCAAAGACCGGCGCCGGGATGGTGACCGCACCTCGACGACCTGAAAGCACAGCGGTATTGGACGTTAGCGTATCAAATGACGCCGAAAGCTGGGACACGCCGCCATTCTCATGACGCAACTGGATCGCCGCATCCGTGTCGATACGCTCCTGGTTTCGCGTTACGATCGCCGTAACATCGGCAACTGGCCCCAGCAAACGCAAAGCCAGTGATATTGGATAAACGGCGACATCCAGCAACACGCCGCCATCGTCACGTCTAAACAATCGCGGCCGCAATTCCGGCGTCGTGGGATAACCATACGCCGCTGTCAGGTGTTTCGGCTCACCGACGGCCGCGTCCCGGACAAGCGCATGAACTCGTTGATAGGCGGGTAGGAAGTGTGTCCACAGGCCCTCCATAAACAGCTTGCCGGACTCGCGCGCCGCCGCGAGCACTTTCTCCCCCTCCACAGCTGTCAGGGCAAACGGCTTCTCACATAGCACATGCTTGCCTGCTAAGAGCGCGGCAATCGCGGTTTCACTGTGCTTGCCGGTTGCGTTGGCGATATAGACGGCGTCGATCGTCTGTTCCCGGAGCATGACGCCTGCTTCGCCATAGACATCGCGTATGCCGTGCGTCTCAGCGAACGCCCTGGCGCGCGCATCGTTGCCAGACGCCACCGCGACCACATCGACTTCCCGGGACAGTCGCATGGCGGGCATCATGGCCGCCGCCATTGCGCCGGTGCCGATTACGCCAAATCGCAACGTCATGAGAGAATCTCCGCTGGCTTCGCGCCTGCCGCCGCAGCCCAGGGCATCGGTGAAGGCGGCGTGAAACGCGTGGTCATTTTCCGTGCGCCCGCACCCTCGCCCGATTCCTGAATCGCCAAGGTCACCTCATTGAGATGTAACGCAAAATCCGTCTTGATCTGCGGTGGGCGCTGAGCCTTAATCGCCGCCAGCATCTCCGCAGGCCCAAGCGCGAAATTCATTGACGCCGCGCCCCAGCGCCCAACCTTCGGATGCGTGTCGCCATCGATCTTCGTGCGGCGGGCAAACGGACTGTTGATCAGTTTCCGACGCAAGACATGGCGCTTGCGAATGCGCACCGGCGCCGTGTTCGACCAGCACTCATCCAGCTCCAAGACGCCTTCATCGCCGATAATCCGCAGGCGATGATCATGCGGTGCAATGATCGAACAGGTCAGCCGGGCGACAACGCCAGTTCGAAAAAACAAAGTCGCGACGGAAAAGTCCGGCGCCGTGGGCGCGTTGTCGGGAAGCTTGTTCGGAATCAAATTCGCCGACGCTGCAATGACTTTTTCCACCGGAC
>JBCBSY010000072.1:7154-7662 GCA_039818925.1 Pseudomonadota bacterium
ATCGCCATTAGCCATGTCAGATAGTAACCGGCATGCTCCAATGTGCAGCCCGTTTCAAACTCGTCTTTCGCTGGCCAGGGAGCGCCGGATTCCGATAACCACTTCTCGTAAGGGGCTTGCGGTATGAAATCATCGTCAAGTTCTGCATAGACAAGCCGCGGCGTGCCGATCTCGCCTTTAGAAATCGCTTTCCAGACTGTTTGTGCTGACTGTGATAGCCAGTTACAGGGCGCGGAGGCGAGCATCAGGTTGTTATCGCGCGCCAGCTTTGCAAGCGCATGCGCATCAGGCATCGAAACCGCTAGCGGTTTTTCAGAGTAAACATGACGACCGGCGTCAAGCGCCGCCTTGCTGACCTCGTAATGCGCTCGCGGATTGGTGAGATTGAGCACCAACGCGTCATGCGCCAATAGGCCCGCCAAGCTGTCCGTGGCTTCAACGTTCCAGTATTCACAAAATGTTTTGAGCCGTGCGGCGTCAATATCAAACGCGCCCGCCACCTTGATCG
>JBCBSY010000073.1:0-7616 GCA_039818925.1 Pseudomonadota bacterium
GATGGAGGAGCGGTTCATTTAAACGGCCAATCTCTATCGTCTCTGGAATATCAAATTGATCCCAGGCTTCATGGGCGGGCGCACGAAGAACACGCCGGTCATAAAGCTTGTGGCGGGCCTGCAACCCGAAATTGCGCCAGGCCGGCCCGACCGGCGAGACCAGCGCGAGCATGGTCCGGTAAACCTTTTGCGGCGGCTCCCCGTTGTCGAACAACGCAGCGACCTCGTGCGCCAGCGCGGGGCTCACAATTTCATCCGCATCAAGATCAAGCAGCCAATTATGGCGACACGCGTCCTCAGCGATGCGTTTTTGATGCCCGTTGCCACGCCACTCATGATCGATCACTTTGGCGCCCGCGTTTTCCGCAAGCCGGCGGGTTTCATCTGTCGAGCCGGAATCAACAACAACAACCTCGTCGGCGACTTGGAGCGCCGCCTTAACCACGACATCAATCATCCGCGCTTCATTCAGGGTCCGGATATAAGCCGACAAGGGCGGGCGCGACGCGGGCGGCGACATAACATTTCCTATGGATCAAGAAAGGGCGCGCGAGACCTTGCCTCGCGCGCCCGGACTGACGAAGTGCATCGGGCGTCTAAGAGGCTTGCTTTTCCGCCACCCAGGCATCCACATTTTCCTCTAGGATCGCCAACGGCACGGCGCCGTCGCGCAACACCACTTCATGAAATTCTCGCACGTCGAAGCCCTCGCCAAGGGCGGCTTCGGCGCGGGCGCGCAGATCGAGAATCTTGTTCATGCCGATTTTATACGCCGTCGCCTGCCCAGGCATCACGATATAGCGCTCAATTGCCTTTACCGCATCGCCTTCAGGGTTTGGCGTGTTCACAAGCAGATAGTCAATCGCCTCTTCCCGGGTCCAGCGTTTGTCATGAAGGCCGGTATCGACAACAAGCCGCGCGGCGCGCCACAGCTCCATCGCCAGGCGACCGAAGTCGGAATAAGGGTCCGCATAAAGGCCCATCTCCTTGGGAATATACTCAGAATAAAGCCCCCACCCCTCCGTATACGCGGTGTATCCCCCAAAACGGCGGAAGCTTGGCGTGTTTTCCAACTCCTGCATGATCGCAAGCTGCATATGATGGCCGGGAATGCCTTCGTGATAGGCAAGCGCTTCCATCTGATAAATCGGCATATCCTCCATATTATAGAGATTGGCGTAGTAAATCCCTGGCCGGGATCCGTCCGGCGCCGGACGTTGGTAAAACGCTTTGCCGGCGGCCCGCTCCCGGAATGGCTCGACCCGTTTTACGATCAATTCAGCCTTTGGCTTGCGCAGGAAAAGCTCATCAAGCCGGTCACGCATATTGTCGATGAACGCGGTCGCTTCCGTCAAATAGCGCTCACGCCCCTCGTCCGTATTTGGATACGTAAACTGCTCGTCTGGGTCTTCGCGCATATAGACAAAGAACTCCTGAAGGGTCCCCTCAAATCCCACTGCTTCCTTGATAACATTCATTTCGTCATGAATACGCGCGACTTCGGCAAGGCCAAGATCGTGAATCTCGTCTGCGGTCATGTCCGTTGTCGTCATCTGCTGCAGCCGGTTTTCGTAGTAGGTCGCGCCATCGGGCAGTTTCCAAGCGCCATCGTCTGCTGTGGCTTGCGCGCTTTGGCTTTCAAACATCGCGATGAGCGATTCATAGGCCGGCTTGACGGAATTCAACATGGCGTCGACACCGCGGCTGCGCAAATCGGCTTTCACCTCGTCGCTCGCCTCCAGCGCATTCACTTTCCTGTTGAAATCGTCGAGAAGCGTCGATGGCTCGCCGCTGTCATCGAAAGGCGCGCCAGAAATTATATTTTGCGCAGTCGTGATCATTTGCGGATAGGACCAGCTTGGCGGATTGATGCCCGCTGCGAACTGGGTTTCGGCATTTTGTTGGTGTTGCCCGAGATAGGTTGCAACACCGTTTAGCCTTGCAATATAGGCCTCGGCGTCTTCAACGCTGCTGACGCGGTGCTGGTTAATCAGGAAAGACGGAACCCCGGAATGGGGCCCGGTAAAGTGACTGAAAACATACCAGTGTTCGCGCCAGGGGAAATTTCGCGCCGCCTGCTCGGCCTGATATTCGTAGAGTCGATAGGAAAGCCGCGCCGAAGGATCAAGCGCGTCGAGTGAAAAGCTGTCGCGCATTTCCTGCAGCGCAGCCATCTGGAGTTCGAACGTCTCGATACGGAACGCATCGCTCGCATCATTCCATTTGTCATAGTTGGTTTTTCTGCCAAGAAAAGTCTGCGTCATGGGCGAGCGCGCAACGCCGGCCTCAAACTGCTCTTCGAACCAGGCATTGATCTTTGCGGATTGATCATCCGCTTCTGCTGGCGCCGCTTTTTCGACGGTTGACGCCGACGGGTCCGCGGCGGTGGATTGCGGCGCCGAGCCGCGTTCACAGCCCGCGGCGAGGGCCAGGGCGGCCGTTGCGGTGAGAAGAAGATTACGGGAAACAGGCGTCATGTGCGCGCTCCGGGTTGTGGGCCGGCCGCGCCGGCAATCAGCGCGCAATCTACGAGATGGCGCATAGCGGAGCAAGGCGGCCCTCAACGGGCGAATATCTGTCTTTGCTCTTACGAAACCGCGTTATCTCGGACGTCGGCGGCCTTCGCGCGGTCGCTGACCGCGATCACCGCCGCTGCGCGCAGGCCTTTGCTGGCGTGGCGGCGTAAAGATCGCCATGTCGATGGTCTGAAAATTATTAGCGGCCTGTTCTGCCCATTGACGCTCTTGCGGCGTCAATGTCGCCTCAAGGTGACGCGTGACCGGAGAGGGAAGTTCCGGCAAATTGTAAAGGTCTCGCGCGCTGTTTTCAGCGTAAACCAGCGCCCACATCGCCGCTTCCTGCGGCGCCGTGTGAAAATCAGCGTCGCCATAACCTGCCGCGCCGCTTAAGATTTCCGCCAGCTTTCGCTGCGCCCGGGCGTTGCCAGCCCACGCAGCGCGATGCAGCCAGAAATCACTCTCCATACGGAGAAGCGCGGCTTCTGCTTGAGTTGCGGAATCAATGGTCAGCAAACACGCACCCAGTTCATATTGCGCAACGTGATATCCTTTGCCGAAACTGGAGATAACGCGATAGGCGGGAAGCGCAGCAGCGCACCCCTGCTCTGCCTGCACCTCCCGCGCCTTGCTCAATAATAATGACGGCTGATTAAGACCGCTTTGCCCACCGCGCACTAGGCCGCGCTCGTCAGGCTTTTCCGCACCGCTCGCACAGGCGGTGACAAGTGCAAAAGCGCAGAATCCAAGACCTCGAAAAATCATTCGGCAACCTCAAAAAGCAGGGCGTTCGGTAAACGCAGCGTTAGGGTTAAACGCGCCGCCCAACCAAACCCGTCGAAAAAAGTATCGGGATCGGCGACGGAGTTTTTAATGCGGCGCGTTTCACTATCGGGCTTGGGCGAGAGGCGGCGAAGCTGCGCCGCAGCCAGAGGAGATAGCGTTATGCGTATCATTCAGATTTCCACCGGGCTTTGCGCCCTTTTCGCGGCCGGCTGTGTCAGCGCCGCCAGCCCGGCTTATGCGGGGAACTGGCGCTTCGAGCCGTCGCGTTGCCCTGATCTCGTGGAAGACCGCAGAGACCGGCGCGAGAGCCGCCGCGATGAGCGATATGACCGGGGGCCGCTGGACCGGGCGGAAGACCGGGCTGACCGGCGAGAGAGTCGGCGCGACGAACGCGTCACCATCTGCCCAGCCAGCGCATGGGTATGGGACGGGCCACGCGCAGGCCGTGTCGCCCGCCCCGCCGCAGTGGCCGTTTATTACGATGCGCGAGCCCGGCACTACTATCGATACGGGCCGAAGCACACGCGGGTTCGGGTCGTCATCCGGTAGTTGAAACAAAAGACAGGGGCGCTTGCGCCCCATTGCGCGCCTTCGCCTCCCCTCGCATCAAGCGCCCCGCGATGCGGACCCTCCCGGCGAAGGCGCGCAGCTTCTCTTACGGCGCGCCCATCGTCAAAACCGCTGCATAAGCGTCAATCCCGTAGAAAAGACTGCCGATCCGAATATTTTCATCCGCCGCATGCTGATTATTGTCGTAATTGGCGATCGGCAAGATGACGATCGGCGCATCTGATACTTCTTCAAACATATAGAGCGGCAGCGAGCCGCCAAGGCTAGGCGTCAGGATCAGACTGTCGCTGCTCGCCGCGCCCAATGCGGAAATCAGCGGCGCTGCCCGCGCATCCTCCATGTCGCTGCGCACTGCCGGATAGCCGCCAGAGCGCGTGACTTTTGCGAGCAGCGGATGCACGGCACGGGTCGAAGCGGGCGGATCTTGCCGGACGATATGATACCCTTGTCGCTCGATATGCGCCTCGACAAGATCGAGCATGGCTTGCGGATCATTGCCTTTCACCAGACGCAAGCCGATCGACGCGGCGGCGGATGACGGAATGACGTTACGCGAAAGCGGGCCTACTTCCGCGCTCTTCAACCCTTTCAGGTTCAGCGCCGGCAACAATATCCGCTCCGCCAGCGGCGCATTATCGGCTTCCGTTTCCGCAAGACCAAAAGTTAAACGCAAGCTTTCGTCGACTTGCGGCGCAGCGGCGATCGCCGCGCGCTCAGCGTCCGTGATCGGCGCCGTCGATTTGTAGAAGTCTTTGATCATCACGCGGCCCTTGTCATCTTTCATGCTCGCCAGCAACTGCGCCAAGCGCCAACCGGGGCCTGGCGCCCAATTGCCGTAATGACCGCTGTGCAGCCCGCGATTAGGGCCATATACTGTCACCTCCAGCCCGGTGACGCCGCGAACGCCGAAGACGAGCTGCGGGCGGGCGCTTTGATGGGTTGGCCCGTCGCAGAACAGCCAGGGATCAATGTCGGAGAACTTTGCTGGATGCGCCGCCAGATAATCATCGAGATAGTCCGACCCCGCCTCTTCTTCTCCGTCAAACACAAGCTTGATGTTTGATGTGAAACCGACGCCGGCTGCATCGAGCGCATCAATCGCGGCCAGCAGCGCCGGTATCGGCGCCTTGTCGTCACTGGCGGAACGGGCATAAAGCCGCCAGTCCTCATCAATCGCGTCACCGTCTTCAGGGAACGGTATCGGCGCGCCGTCATCCTCCATGGCGCGTGAATAGAGCACCGGCGCAAATGGCGGATGGGTCCAATTTGCAGGCTCCACCGGCTGACCGTCATAATGTACGTAAATCGCGATGGTGCGCGTTGCGCCCGGTGTTTTGCGAACGCCGTAAATTAGCGGTGGCGCAGCATCGTTCTCCGCCTCCAAAAGCGCCATGTCAAAGCCACGCGCTTCAAACAGATCGCGGATATAGGCCGCGTTGCGGCGGATATTCTGATCGTCATTGGCGTCATTCGGAATCGACAACAGTTCAGCGAACCCCTGAAGGATTTTAGCGCCATGCGTCGCCCGCCATTCGCGCGCAACCGCCACCGCTTCTTCTGGCGCCGCAGCAAGGGATGCGGAAATCATCGTCAACAATGTCGCAAGGCCAAGCACGAAGCTCCTCAGGATCGTTTTTGGTTTCTGCATGGGCCGCCCCTTTCATCCAAAAAAACCCGGGCGGATGAAATCACGCCCGGGCGAGAACAGCAAAACGCGCGCAAACGTCACCGCGAAGCGGACGTCTCGTTCTCCATATAGTCATCAAGGTCGTCCTTCACGGTCGCAACCGCGGCCTTGTCGGAATCGGAGGCGTTCTGCACAGTTTCCATCATCGCCATCGCCTGCGTGAACTGCGTTTTCATTTCCGGCGGCAGCATATCCAGCATCGACTTGTCCATGGCTTTCATCTGCTGCAAGGCGGTTGGGTCTTCTTCTTCCATTTTGAGCGCCAGATAGGCGATCATCACCTTGTCGCCGGCGGCGCCCCATTCCTCCGCCCCAAAACCATGCGGTTTTACGGCGGAACGCAATTTCGCATAATCGGACGGGTACTTCTCCTTGAGCGCAATCACCGCCGTTGAATAGGGTTTGAACGCCTCGCCTGCTTTTGGTTGTTGCGCAATCTGAAGCTGTTCCGTCTTGCCCTGCGCTTCCAGCTCATCGCCTAGCGCCTCAACCGCAGCGAGGCTTTCAACAAAGCGCTTGGCGCTGTCGGCGGTCAACGGCGCATCATCCGCAAAGGCGCTCGCGAAAAGAATAACGGCGGCGCTTGCCCACGCCGCAATGAATTTCAACATGATTTCTCGTCTCCCTCTGAAGCGATCCGGACGCAGCCACGCCGAATCGACAAAAGAATTTTACCACAGAATGAGGGCGGCGCGCATGTGATCAATCGGTAAGCGAGGGCGACGCCCGGCGCGCCTTGATTTCCGCGCGTTTTCGCTTGTTTTCCACACGCTTGCGCTTTTGGCTGACCGAAACTTTTGTCTTGATGCGCGGACGCGGCGGCTTTGCGGCGCGGGCGATCAGCGCGGCGAGACGCGCGCGCGCATCTTCGCGATTGCGTTCCTGCGAGCGAAAACGCCTGGCCTCAATGATGATCTCTCCGTCCTGCGTCATGCGCCTGCCGGCGATGGCTTTCAGCCGCGCCTTCACGGGCGCGGGCAAGGAAGGAGACGTTTTGGCGTTGAACCGCAACTGTACGGCGCTCGCGACCTTGTTGACATTCTGTCCGCCCGGCCCCGACGCGCGGATAAAAATCTCATTAAGCTCCCAGTCGGGAATTGATATGCCGCCGATTGAAATCGCCATGGGGCTCAATACACTTCGCCGTCAGGAAACGAAATCTGATTTTGAGGAATAACGCCATGACCGACCTTTCGCCAGAACTTCAGGATAAACTCGACGCCGCAGCGTTTCGGCGCCTTGTCGCACATCTTCAGAACCGCCCGGAGGTGCAGAATATCGAGCTGATGATTCTGGCGGATTTTTGCCGCAACTGCCTTGGCGACTGGTGGCGCGAGGCGGCGCTGGCGCAAGACGTTGCGATGACAAAAGACGAAGCGCGCGAACGCATTTACGGCATGCCTTACGCCGAATGGAAAGAACAACATCAAAGGAAAGCAACGCCGGAACAAATGGCGGCGTTCGAAGCGCGGCGTAAACAGGGTTCCTGAGGCTAGATCAAAAAAAGCCAAAGGGGCTGATGTTCAGTATGCGTAGCGCAACATACACTCAACCCTAAAAGAAAAATGAAGGCCGCAAAAGATAGGAAAAATTGTCGTAAAAACTGCGTCCCAGTTCTTCTATCCGTCAAACGGTAACGAAACGGTTTCTGGTGGTTGCCACGTCAACCACTCAACTTTTCAAAAAGATCCAACGCTGCCTTGCGCCTTGAGCCGGTATTTCTAAGAAAACTCCAAGCCATGAACAGCGACATGAAGAGCACAACCATTGCAAATGCTAACAATTCCCAAAGCGTGGTCATCATGCCTTCGCGCCACGTCGCGTAAAATGCGTAACCAAGAGTGCCGCTAAGCATGCCCGCCCACATCAACTTGTTTACGGTTGACGGGGCGAATCCGATAACGATTTCCACCCCAGGAACAGCTCTATGATAGTAGTCAAGGAAGCTGGCAATCGCTTTCTTGGCTGTATCATAATGCTCATTCATAGTGAAAGCGGCAGTGCTGATCGAAATCGTAATTTTCTGTCCTGAATTAGACAGATCTTGTCTAATTCAG
>JBCBSY010000074.1:0-7576 GCA_039818925.1 Pseudomonadota bacterium
AGCGTCGCAGTCCAGATGGGCGATGGAAAGGTCTTAATTGATTGTTTATCCTGTGGGTGGCGAAGGGATTTTCCTGGCCGTCCTGGCTGCGTTAACTTGTTGTTAAATGGTTCAAAAAAACCAAACAGATCATGAGATTCCGGGTTTTTGCCGGAACTGCTTCGCCATGTCCGCCGGCGGCGACATGCATTGCGCGGTCTGTGCGAAGGGGAGAATCATCCGCCATCCGGAGTTATTTGACCTTTCCATCGCCCATCTGGACTGCGACGCTTTTTACGCCGCCATTGAAAAACGCGATCGTCCGGAACTGGCGGATCGGCCGGTCATTATCGGCGGCGGCGTGCGTGGCGTGGTTTCGACGGCCTGTTACGTCGCGCGCACCTACGGCGTGAAATCGGCCATGCCGATGTTCAAGGCGCGCGCCGCCTGTCCTGAAGCGGTGATCATCAAGCCGGATATGGCGAAATACGCCGATGTCGGGCGTTCCGTGCGCCAGATGATGCGGGACCTGACGCCTATGGTGGAGCCGCTTTCCATCGACGAGGCGTTTATGGACCTCACCGGCACGGCGCGCGTGCATGGCGGGCCGCCGGCGTTAACCCTCGCCAGGCTTCAAGCGAGAGTTCAGGCGGAGCTTGGCGTGACGGCATCCATTGGCCTTTCGCATAACAAGTTTCTCGCCAAGATGGCCTCTGATCTCGACAAGCCGCAAGGCTTTTCCGTCATTGGCAAGGCCGAGACAAAGTCCTTTCTAGCGCGCCAGCCGGTGACCATGATTTGGGGTGTCGGAAAAGCCATGGCGATAAAACTTGAGCAGGACGGCATTAAGTCAATCGCTCAACTGCAAAAGATAGACGCCGCGACCCTCGGCAAACGCTATGGCGAGATTGGGTTGCGTCTTGCGCGGCTCTCGCAAGGCGATGACAAACGCAGCGTCAAACCGGAGCGTGAGACGAAAAGCGTGTCATCAGAAACCACCTTTAACGCGGATCAGCGCGACATCAAATGGCTGGAAGATGTGCTGTGGGAGTTGTGTGAAAAAGTCTCCGCCCGAATGAAAGCATCCGGTTTTGAGGGGCGAACGGTAACGCTGAAGCTGAAAACCGCGGATTTCAAGACGATCACCAGGCGCACAACGCTCGCGGCCCCGGCTAATCTTGCTCGCATTGCCTTCGGTGCGGCAAAGCCGATGCTGCATGAAGCCGCCGGGGGCAAGGCGTATCGTCTGATCGGCGTCGGCTTTTCTGGGCTGAGTTTCAGTTCGGACAATGCGCCAATTGCTGATTTATTCGGGGAAGGCAATGAGCGGATCGCCAGGCAGGAAAGGGCGATTGACGCATTAAGGGAAAAGTTTGGCCGCGACGCCGTGCAAGCGGGACGCAGCCTCAAACGAAAACCCTGACAATGCTCTGTGTCGCTTGCGACGCGCTAGTAACGCGCACTTGACGGTTCATGAACACCGCGCGGGATCGGTCCGTTCAGCGCCAAATGGTCACGGAAAGCCGCCAGATCTTCGTCAGCGTTAATCAGCGCATTGTGAAGCGCGACCAGAGCAATTTCGATATCATCTTTCTCACGGTCGAGATCTTTGAGTTCCAGAAGCAATGCTGGCCGATCAACCATAGGCGTCTCCGGCGACACCAATGCGATTTGAACACTGGCGATATGATCCTGAGTGTAGCTGAGTTCTTTTTCAGCAGCGACGATCTGGCGCTCGTAAGACGCAACTGCTTGTTGCAGGCCAAAGAGCTGCCGGCCGGTTTCAAAGGCGGCCAATAAACCGCTCTCTTCTGCGTCAACACACACGCCATAGTAGCGGCCGCCATTCGCCCCTAATGCATAGCCATTAGACGGTCGGCAGAAATTTCGCAGGCCACTTTCGCGACCGGCGGTGTATTCCGCCATATCGACCGCAACACCGGCCTTTTTTGCGCAAGCTGCACGCCGTGATGATATCGCTGATGCGGATTTCCCCGCCGACCCATCCTCGTAACCGATTGCGCGCCAATCGGCGTAAAGGCATTCCTCTTTTGAAATGCCCGCACATCCCGACATGACGACGGTCAAAACAGCCGAAAAAAGCAAACGCATGAGCGCAACCTGAAAGCCAGAGGTCATGCTCAGCATACGCAGTTAAGGCGGCGTTAGGGCTGTGCGTAAAAATAATTTCAATTTTCAATCGCTTGGTGGATTTTGTGGCTCCGCAGCTGTCATGGCGGCGGCGAGTTCTGACAAACCCCTCTCCAGCGACGTTTCGCCGAAAATAGTGTTTTCGCCAATTGGCGTCTTGTCCCGCGTTGCGCGCAGTAACTGTGCTGCATTTACGGGAAAACGCAAACCGACGCTTTCCAATGCTTGCAACCCCTTCCCCGCCAACCGCGCTGGCGCCGGAACCGTTAGGGTCTTTGATCCAATTGCGGCGGCGGCCTGTCGATAGAGTTCGCGCAGTGGAATAGGCGCAGGCCCCGCCACGGCGTAAATTCCGTTTTGTTGGTTTTCACTCAAAAGCACCCTCACAGCAATCTGCGCCAAGTCATCAAAGAAAACCGGCTGCTGAAGAGCGGCGCCGTCGCCCGGCGAAGGCGTTACTGGCCATCGCTGCATGAAAGTCATGAGACAAGACATGTTGCCATCACCCGGATATCCATAAATCATGGTTGGCCGCAAAATCACAGCCTGCGGCGTTGATTTCGTGAGGTGTCGCTCGCTCTCTAAAAGCTTTTCATAAACCTCTGCCTGCGGATCAAGCGCGACATTGTTGCTGGAGAAGAAAACAGCGCGCTGGCCGGCGCCCAAGAACGACGCCGCCGGCGCAGAAGCCGATAAAATGGGCGTCATGATGGCTGCATCGACTTCAGCGAGAAGCGCTTGTGTTCGGTCTTTATCTTCGAGGTCGAGCTGTTCTGCGCGTGCGCCGACTGCTTCGATCTTTGCCGAAACACCTGCCCGCAGGGTCCTATAGGTCCCGATCGCTTCGACCTGTTCGGTGCGAAGGTGCTTTACGATCGCCAACCCCAGCGCAGCGCCTGCGCCGATGACGAGAACGCTTTTCGGTCTCACGGACAAGTCGGGTGGCCTCCTCGCCTAAATCGCATCCATCGGCGCTCCTGTCTCGAAAAAGGCGTCGATATTCGCGAGCACCCGTGCGGCCATTGCGGCCCGGCTTTCCCAGGTGGCGGACGCCACATGCGGCAGGCAGAACACATTCGGCAACGAATAAAGCGCTTCACGGATCGGTTCCGGCTCGGTTTCGAATACGTCAAGGCCAGCAGCGAAAATCCGTTTCGTTCTCAGGGCTTCAATTAGCGCCAGTTCATCGATCACGGGCCCGCGTGAGATGTTAACGATCACCGCAGAAGGTTTCATCTTTTCGATGGCCGCATTGTCGATCAGGTGATGCGTTTGTTCCTTTAACGGACAATGTAAGGTGATAATGTCCGCCTCTTTTAAGAGCGTTTCAAAATCAACAGCGCGCGCATTATATTTTTGGTCGATTTCCGCCGATGGCCGCGGCGTCGAATAGATAATCTTCAGATCGAAGCCGGCCGCGCGTTTGGCGACTTCCTTACCGACATTGCCCATGCCGACGATGCCGAGCGTTCTGCCAGTCACCCGCTGGCCCCAGCTTTCCGGCGTCAGCATGCCCCGTCCCTCGCCTGTACGGGCAAGGTCGAGCCCTTCGCGGAACCGCCGGCAGGCGGCAAGGATCAATCCCATGGTTGCATCGGCAAGGCATGGCGTCGTTACTTCCGGGGTGTTGGAAACCGCAATGCCGCGCGCCTTCGCGGCCGCCAGATCGATGTGATCAACGCCCACGCCAATCGACGCAATCAAACCCACTGTTTTCGGCAACGTATCGATAAAGGCGGCGTCCATCTCATCAAAAGCGGTGGCGAATACCGCTTCGGCGCCCGCCGCCAAGCTTTCAAACTCGCCGGGCGTAGCGACGGTATCGGTCGGCTCGCGAACATCATATCTGGCGCGCAGCATCCCTGCGAGCGCGCCGGGTAGCTGGCGGGGCGTGGCGATCGTCTTCTTGGCGGTCATCTTGCTGATTTCTCCGATTGTCGAAGGGCCGTCTCAGAATGCGCGGAAACCGCCCGTAAAACCAAGCGACTGGCGCAGACCGGGCCGCTATTGTAAGGTCAATCCGGGGGCGATTTCGAGGCGGGCCGTTGGCCGGGGTGAATAAGTATGCGGTATCTCTGGATAGGCTTAATCGCGCTCGCAGTGATTGTCGCGGGGCGGTTTCTCTATCACGTTGTTCCGGCTGCAGGCGCTTTTGCTGACCTCGACACGAAACTGGTCGATCAATGCCGCCGGGTGAATGTAGCGCCAGGCACCGAAGACGTCACGATCGACCCGGATCTGAAAATCGCTTTCATTTCGGCTGCGGATCGTCGCGCATGGTTCAATCGCAGCGGCGCTGACAGCGTCAATCCTTTGAACGGCATTTATGCGATGGCGCTGGATGGGACAGACACAGTCACAAAAGTCTCGCCGCCCATGGAAAACTTCCTTCCCCACGGGATTAGCTTGTGGCGTGGGCCCAATGGCGACAAACGACTGTTTGTCATCAATCACCCAACCACCGGCGAAGAAATTGTCGAGATTTTCGGTGTGGGCGAGACTGGCGATCTAACACATCTTGAAAGCGTGTCTTTCAGCGCCATGCACTCGCCCAACGATCTCGTAGCCGTGGGCCCGCGACAGTTCTATGCGACTAATGATCAGCGCTTTGACAGCGGCCCGCTCTCTGCATTGGAGAGCTACTTGGCGTTGCCGCTTACCAATACGGTCTATTTCGACGGGGAAGCCGGACGCTCCGTCGCCGGCGCCCTCGTCTATGCAAACGGCATTAACAAATCCATGGACGGGTCTGAAATCTATATCGCTGAACTCTTAAAGCGCCGCATCGGCGTATTTGAGCGTGATCTGGAAACGGGAAATCTCAAGCGCAAGAAAAACCTTGGGGTTAAAACCGCGCCGGACAATATTGAGGTCTCTCGCGACGGCGCCTTGTGGGTGGCCGGCCACTCCAAAATCTTTGAGTTTGTAGAACACGCAGATGACCCAGAAGCCATCGCACCGTCACACGTCATCCGCGTTAATCCTCGCAACGGCCTCGCCTCGGATGTTTTGATCTCCGTTAACGGAGAGATCAATGGCTCCTCTGTCGGCGCGGTCTGGGACAATACCCTGATTGTCGGCGCTGTCTTTGACGGCCACGTCATGGTCTGCCCGATGCTGGAAATTCTCCTGCGCGGCCCCTCGACGGCTGCAAATTCGAACTAGCCTTCAAAAATCTCGTCGATGCGGCGTTGCGCAATCGGGTGGTAACCCGGTCTTGCGTCCTCATAGATAGCAAACGCCCATTCGCCGCGGTCATTATCAACAAGCGACTGATAGAGCCGGTAGATAAACTTGCCGCGCCCAACCCGCATTAAGAAGGCGTCAAGAGGCTCAAATGCAGGTTCATAACCGGCTGGAATGGCTTTCAAATACCAAGCGCTGGCAATTTCCGCGTTGGCCGAATTGGAGAGGTCAAAACGCGCATCAAGCGCCGCCATTTGCGCAGGCGTAATCGCATCAGGCAGCGTGTTGATGAAATGTAGCCACTCATGGGTTATCCATGCGCCAGTCTCCAGTCCATCGACATCCCCGCCGCCAATCCAGGCGTCAAGTTGAGCGGAGACACGCGCAAACGCATCCGATTGCGGATTTTCTATCGTATCGGGAAAGCCAGGCTGATAGACCCATGCGTCGATTTCCGCTTTGCTTACCGCATCCGGATTATCCGCCCACAAATTATCTTCAAAATAGGTCAAAAAATCTTCAGTGGTGATGCACTGAAACGCATAATGATCGAAATAGGCTTTCAGGAAGGCATCAAAGCGCGCACGGCCAAAACGCTCTTCCAAGAACTTCAAAAAGAACATGCCTCCCGCATAGGAAACCTGACTGAATGCATCATCTGGATGTGAGAGATCCGCAGGCATTTTGAGTGCAGTCAGCGCCGGGCGCTCCGCACCCGCCACGTCGCGCATCAGCGACTGCTTATCGAGCGCGCGTTCCATGACCGCACGCCCCTCGCCATAGAGCGCCTCCATGGTGCGGTTCTCGACATAAGTCGTGAAACCTTCATTAAGCCACGCGTCACGCCAGTTTGAATTGGTGACGAGGTTGCCCGACCAGGAATGCGCGAGTTCGTGCGCAACCACATTCGTCAGACTCTTGTCGCCTGCAATCAGGGTCGGGGTCATAAAGGACAAGCGGGGATTCTCCATGCCGCCGAATGGGAAACTTGGCGGAAGCACAATCAGATCGTAGCGGCCCCACCGATACGGCCCATAGAGCGCTTCAATCGCCTGCTCCATCTGGGGCGTGTCTTCGAACTCCGCCGCGGACGCCTGCAGAATATAGTCTTCCGCATAAACGCCGATACTATCATTTATCGCCTGAAACTCGATATCGCCGACTGCCAGCGCCAATAGATAAGACGGTATCGGCTGCGACATCCGGAAAGAATAATCACCATCGCGATCGCCGCTTTCATCCTGTCGCGCGCTCATTACGGCAATCAGTTCAGGCGGCGTCTTAATTCGCGCGTCATAGGTAATGCGTACTGCGGGCGTATCCTGAAGCGGAACCATGGTGCGCGCCAGGAGTGGCTGAAACTGCGTGAAAAGAAACGGATGCTCTCCCCCAGCGGTTTGCTCAGGCGATAGCCATTGAATGCCCTCCGCATCGGGATGAGTGGTGTAAGCGATGCGGACTTTATCAGCACCTTGAGGGATCGTGATCTCAAAGCGCGAGCCCATCACCGGGTCGTCAGCACCCATATTATAATCAGTTTCTTGCCATACGCTTTCGGCATGCGCCTGCACCGACGATACAGCCAAATCATTGGCATCGAGGATCAGCTGAGTGGCGCTATCTTCAAGGCGCTGAAACGATATCTCTGCAACGCCACCCAATGTCTTGTTGGCGAAATCCACAGAAAGGTCGAGATCAACATGGTCGACGCGAACTTCGTTATAATTCGCATAGGTGAATACGTCCCGCGCCTGCGCCGCTGACAGCGCGGCCCATGTGGCTTCTTGCTCCTCACCAGCCACGGCAACGCCAGCTTCCTCTTCCGCAACGCTCTCATTGTCATTACCCGGCTCATCACCTCGTGGTGAACAGGCCGTAATCGCTAAAACAGAAATGGAAAGAAAGGACGCGCGTGCAATACTCATAGGAAACCCCAAATTGATTTGGGCCGGATGGTATGGCGCGCTGGGGCCCGCCGCAAGCGCTTACTCGGCGTCGTCTGTATTCACGCGGCCATAATCAAGCCAGTCGGCAATGGGCGTCACATCGCCCACAACCGGCGTCGTGAGGGGTTCGATCAATTGCAAGCCATTATGACCATTGGCGAAATAAACCACGCCATTGCGAGTCTCCGGGTTGAACGCCGTAAAGGACTTGAACGGACCATTATCGCCCCAGTGAAAATAAATCGGTGGTTCAGTTGATACCTGAACGCCCCAGCCCAGCGCCCAGCTGATCGCGGCGTCTTCAGTCGGCGATT